>JANNMS010000160.1:0-2578 GCA_031398055.1 Saprospirales bacterium
TTATGAATAAAAAGATAGTTAAGGAATGATGAATGTTGACGTGTAGCCATTCCTTTTTATGACACGTAGTTCAGATAGAACACATAGAAAAACTATGCACATAGGTTTTTCTCAATTTTCTATTTTCAATTCTATGTTTTCTATGCGAAAACTTCTATCTGAACTATGTGGCTAAGTAGTTACAAAAAATCAATGCATCCGATCCCCACGAATTTCCATCGTTTTCAACATTTCTGCCTCAAATTCGAGGTATTCATTCCACCGCGCCCGTGTTTTTTCTTCCCCAAAATATAAAATCGCCAAATCCAAAAACGTCCGATAATGCCCTGCCTCGGACACCATAAATTTATGGTACCAATCGCGCAGCGGAATTTCAGAAATGCCCAACGATAGCAACCGAAACCGCTCCGCGCTCCGCGCCTCGATCAATGCAAAAGTCAAAAGCCGTTCGAGCAAGGCCGAATCGCGCCCGCCGCCGCGCTGCTGAAATTTTAAAAGTCCGTTGACGTATTCATCTTTTCGCTGCACGCCGAGCGCGAGGTCGCGTTTTTTCAGTTCCGCCAAAACGAGCCGAAAATGTCCCCATTCTTCGGTGACGATTGGCGCGAGTTCGTCCACGAGTTCCGTTTTGTCCGGAAAATTTTGGATCAGCGAAATGCAGGAAGTCGCCGCTTTTTGTTCGCAATAAGCATGATCGGTGAGGATTTCGGCCAAATCCATCTCGGCGAGGTTGACCCAGCGCGGGTCGGTGGGCAGTTCCAAACCCAACTTTGTTTTTGATTTTTTTACCATTTCGGGGGCAAATTTAAAAATCGGCGGCGGTCATTTTAACTTCGCCTCGAAATTCCTGTTTTCAAAACATCCTTTTTTTCTCATTTCTCATTCCTAAAAAATGAAAATCGCGCTCGCCCAACTCAATTACCACATCGGAAACTTCGAAGGCAATTTGAAAAAAATGCTCGAAGCCGTCGAAAAAGCCAAGCAAGGCAAGGCCGATTTGATCGTTTTCGGCGAACTCGCCACCTGCGGTTATCCGCCCCGCGACTTTTTAGAGTTCGATGATTTCATCCGGCGGTGCTACCAAAGTATCGAAGAATTGCTTCGCGTTTCGCACGGAATTGGGATTGTCGTCGGTTCGCCGACCCGAAATCCAGTGGCCGAGGGGAAGGATCTGTACAATTCCGCGTGGTTTTTGTACGGCGGCGAAATCATCGGCCAACAACACAAAGCCTTGCTGCCGACCTACGATATTTTTGACGAGTACCGATATTTTGAACCCGCCCGCGAGTTTAAAACCGTCATTTTTAAAGATAAAAAAATCGCACTTTCCGTTTGCGAAGACATTTGGAATGTGGACAACGCGAACCCACTTTACACGATTTGCCCGCTCGACGAAATGATGGGCGAGCAGCCCGATCTGATTTTAAATGTCAGTGCTTCGCCGTTCAATTTTACCCAAGCCGCGACGCGAATCGAGATAATCCGGGCAAATATCGAGCGGTACAAAATCCCGATGTTTTACTGCAACCACGTTGGCGCGCAGACCGATATTATTTTTGACGGCGGCAGCGTGGTCATGTCGCCCGACGGGATGGTTTATGACGAGATGCCTTATTTTCAAGAATGTATCCGAATTTACGATTTTGACGAAGTGAAAAAAGGGGGGCGAAAAAGTGAGCAGCCAAAAGAAAAAACAGAACTCATCCACGATGCAATCATCGTCGGCATCCGAGATTATTTCCAAAAATTAGGTTTCAAAAAAGCCATTTTGGGTCTCTCCGGCGGCATCGATTCTGCGGTGACGGTGGTCATGGCCGCGAAAGCATTGGGCGCAGACAACGTCCGGGTCGTGCTAATGCCCAGCCAACACAGTAGTGAACATTCTGTAAATGACGCTCGAAAATTGGCCGAAAATCTCGGAATTCAATACGATTTGGTGCCTATCTCGCCGATGTACGATGTTTTTGAAAATGCTTTGAAACCACATTTTTGGGGTTTTCCAAACGGCATCACCGAGGAAAATATCCAAGCCCGGGTGCGCGGCATGATTTTGATGGCGATGTCCAACAAATTTGGAAACATCCTTTTGAACACGACCAACAAGAGTGAAATGTCGGTCGGCTACGGCACTTTGTACGGCGATATGTGCGGCGGAATTGCGGTTTTGGGAGATATTTACAAAACAGAAGTGTACGATTTGGCGCGTTTTTTAAATAAAAATGGCGAGGTCATTCCCAAAAATTCAATCGAAAAACCACCGTCCGCCGAACTCCGCCCCGGCCAAAAAGACAGCGACTCGCTGCCGGACTACGATATTTTGGACAAAATCCTTTTTCAATACATCGAAAAACGGCAAGGCCCACGCGAACTCATCGAAATGGGTTTCGACGAAACTTTGGTCAAACGCGTTTTGAAAATGGTAAATATCGCAGAATTCAAACGCGAGCAAGCACCGCCGGTGCTTCGGGTGAGTACAAAAGCGTTTGGGATGGGACGGCGGCTGCCGATTGTTGGGAAATACCTTTCCTGAACTATGAACTATGAACGATAAACTATGAACAATCATGGGTTTATCGTT
>JANNMS010000172.1:0-1563 GCA_031398055.1 Saprospirales bacterium
ACCAATTCATGGGTCGGAATAAATTCCGACCTCCAATTATTCGGCATATTTCGGTGAGTGGTCTGCAAGTTTTTGATAAATTTCATCGGAAATAAAAACCATGTCAAAACATTGGTCGGCGTTCATTTCACTGCTGGCAAAAACCATCCGGAATTTTTTTTGGCTGCCATGTCGCCTCAAAACTGCGTTCAATTTGCTCAAAAATTCCAAATCGAACCAATCGGAGCCCAAGTTTTCGATGCCGATAATTTCAGGTTTCCCGTTTATTTCAAATTGCCATTTCCAAAAATCGCCTTCTTCAAAATTTATATTTTTAGAAATTTCAAATTCTGGAAATACCAAGTCGGCCAAGACTTTCAACAAATCGGCATAATTTTCAGCCTCGATGAAACCTTCGGAATCTTCGCTGTGGTATTTTTCAACACCAGAAAGTTGTTGAAATTCTGCGAGCCATCCAGCGATTTGTTCCCAATAATCGCCCGGTTCGGTTGATTTTGATTTCCAATTTTGGATTTGGTCAACGACTTTGATCAAGGACATAACTGATTGATTTTTAGAAATTTAGACTTCGAAAAATGAATTTTTGAAACCTATTTCAATTGGCTCAAAGCAGATTGGAACATCTTGATATTGTTCTGATTTCCAGTCGCTTGCGAAATTTGCAGCCCCAATTGGTACGCCGGTTTGAAATTCGGGGCGATTTCGATTGCCTTTTTTACATGGTTCATCGCCGTCGAATTGTCGCCCGAATTGTGCGCCAGCAAACCCAAATAATACCACGCCGCCGCGTTCGAAGGTTCACGCCGGGCGGCTTCCTCGAACTGTTTTTTCGCCCCGGCTATGTCGTTTTTATTTATCAAAATCAAGCCCAGTAAATTGTTCGATTGCACATCGTCCGGGTTGATTTCCAACGCTTTATCTGCACAAATTTTTGACGAATCGAGGTTGTTCAAATTCATGTAAACATTTCCCAAACTCGCCCACGCGAGGTCGTTATCGGGCACGACGGCAACTTCTTTTTTGAAAAAATCAACGGCCGCAACCGGATTTCCTTTTTTCACAGCATCCATCCCGGCGAAACAATTATTTTCTGCGTTTTTCAAAATTGTCAAAATCGGTGCGCCACCCGAAAAAATCGTGTGCACCGCATTTTCAGGTGGCCAAAAACCTTTTTGCAAAGTCGAACCATCGATAAATCGCGTCGGAAAAAGGGCATAATCCCACGCCTCGTCGCAGCGGCGATCCCATTTCAAATACCGAACGCGGGCGTGGCCGCCGTATTTATCGCAGAGCATTTTTGCGGAATAATACATGTTTGTCGCGATGGTCACGGTGTCGGTCATTTCGGGTTTCAAAATGCCTTCTTTTTCCATCCATTCCAAACCTTGCCGAACGGAAACACCCCAATAATCGGTCTCGTACTTTCCAAAAGCACCATCCGTGCCGCCGACCAGTGGGTTGAAATAGGTGTACGGAAATTTTGAATTTTGAAAAATAAAAGCCGTCGAATCTGCCAGCATCAAAGCAAAAACACCGTAAATCGCATATTTTACAGGTTTTATG
>JANNMS010000184.1:0-10401 GCA_031398055.1 Saprospirales bacterium
CCAGCCCGATCGCCACGTCGCCGATGGCGTGCGTGGCAATTTGAAAACCTTTTTCCTGCGCTTCGAGGGCCAAATGGAAATATTTTTCGGGTTCGAGCCGCAAAATTCCAGTGGTTTTCAAGTTTTTGTACGGTCGGCTGAGGGCGGCAGTTTGGCCGGACAGGCCGCCGTCGGCAAAAAATTTGACGGTGTTCACCACTAAATTTTTGGATTCATAGTTTTCAGGAATCGGCAGCGGTTCGACGCCGCCGTCGGGCAAAACGATGGGCACAGCATGGATACGCATCGGTAATTTGCCCAATTTATCCATTTCCAGATAAACTTCGAGCAAATCGGGCATCACGGCCGGGTCGGTGACGGACGTGATGCCGTGCCGCAAAAGTTCGCGGCAGGCGGCCAAAATCATCGTTTCGTAATCTGCTTTTTTGGTCGGTGGAAAATGCCGCATCGCTAGGCCGAGCGCGGTTTCGGAAAGGATGCCGCTCGGTTTTCCGTCGTCGCCCGCCCGGATTTCGCCGCCGAACGGGATGGGCGTTTTTTCATTTATTCCGCTGATTTCCAATGCTTTGGAATTCAAAACAGCGATGTGTGCGCAGGTTCTTTGCAAAAAAACGGGACGGTCGGCCACCACTTTGTCCAAGTCGTGGCGGGTCGGCAGGCGGCGTTCTTTCATCTGCGATTCGTTGAAACCACGCGCTCGGATCCATTTCAAATCTGGGTTTTTTCGGGAAAAATCGAGCAGTTTTTCTTGGATTTCTGGGATGCTCGCCACGCCGCGCAAATCCAAATTGAAAGTCAACAGATCGCCCACTTTCCAAAGGTGCAGGTGGGCATCGAAAAAACCGGGGAGCAACGTTTTTCCCTGTAAATCAATAAGTTGGGTGTGATTTTTTGCCAAAAATTTCAGGTCCGAAAATTTGCCGATGGCCACGATTTTTCCCCCGCCGACGGCGATGGCTTCCGGCGATGGCTGGCCGGGGGCGTGGATTTTTCCGTTGAAAAAGATGGAGTCGCACATTTTTTACCTCGTTTTTTGCCGTTGTTGGCGTCCTTGCCAACAACTATTTTTCGCCAAAAATACGTTTTGAGTATGTTTTGAAATCAAAATTCCCGAAGGGAATCTATATTTATAGCACGTTTAGAAGGTGTTGAGTAGAAATCCCGAAGGGATTTTATATGAAAAATGCGCCTGAAAAAATAAAATCCCTTCGGGATTTCTCGGAAATGTCGCTTTTACAGTGCTATAAACATAGATTCCCTTCGGGAATTTTGATTTCAAAACATACTCTTAAAGACGAATCGAGTAGTGTTTTGCCCAACCGAGTCAGTGGTTCCTTTTCAAAAACATAGGCAATCCCTGCCTGACGGGGTTGGCAAATTTGGACTACTGATTTTCCCTAAAACGGTTAAAAATAGGGGATTAAAAATCTCAACTTTTTATCAATTCAATTAGCCACTTATTTTTACCGAAAATTTTTCTAAAAATGAAAATCATTCCGACCGCTGAAAATCTCCTCATCCTGCCTTCGTTCACGCCCGACGGACACCTCCGCGCCGTCATCGAAATCCCCGCCGGGACGAACACAAAATATGAATACGACAAAAAATCCCTCGTTTTTCGCCCCGATTTGCGGAACGGGCAGCCGCGGATCATCGATTTTTTGCCGTATCCAGTCAATTATGGTTTTGTGCCAAACACCGTCATGGAAAAAAAACGCGGCGGTGACGGCGATCCGCTCGACGTGATCGTGATTTGCGAATCGGTGCCGACCGGGACGATTTTGGAAGTTTTGCCCATCGGTTTGATACTTTTGCAGGACGGCGGCGAGTGGGACAACAAAGTGCTGGCCGTGCCGGCAGACCCCGCCCGGCGGACAGTGCAGGCAAGAAATTTTAAAGAATTTCAATCGAAATACTCCGCCGCGCGGCACGCGATCGAGCAGTTTTTTATGTACTACGATGGGCTGGGCGTGATGACAGTGATGGGCTGGAAAAATGAAAAAGCGGCGGTGCGGGAGATTGAAAAATGGCAAATCCGGTAAATTATCGGAATTTTAGAATTTTCAGAATGGGCATATTTTTGAAAATTCTAAAATTCCGAAAATTCTGATTCTGACTTCAAATGTTTCTAAATCATAAATTTTATTCCAAATGAAATTCATCAAATCACTGCTTTTGGCCTGCCTGTTTTTGGCCTTTTTCCAAAAAATCTCCGCCCAGCCGCTCGGCTCGGAGGACAACCACATCAAAATCGATCAGTTCGGCTACCCAGTTTTTGCCCAAAAAATCGGCATTATTTCAAATCCGCAGGTGGGCTACAACTCCAATTTGCCGTTCAACAACCCGTCCGCAACCTACCAAGTTCGAGATTGGACAAACAACAACATCGCTTTTTCGGGAAATATCGTGGCTTGGAACTCCGGCGCGACGCACGGCCAAAGTGGCGACAAAGTTTGGCATTTTGATTTTTCCAGTTTGGCCACGCCGGGCAGTTATTATTTGTACGACCCGGTGAAAAACGTGCGGTCGTACCGTTTTGAAATTTCAAACACGGTTTACAACAATGTTTTGAAACAGGCTGCGCGCACGTTTTTTTACCAGCGTTGCGGCGTTGTGAAAGCCGTGCCGCACGCCCAATCGCCGTGGACAGATGGCGTTTGCCACCACGGCGCGCAGCAAGATTTGGACTGCCGATTGGTCTCGAACCCCGTCGCGGCGACTTCCAAAAACCTGCACGGCGGCTGGCACGACGCGGGCGATTACAATAAATACACGAATTTCACTTTCGGCACTTTGACCGACATGCTTTTGGCCTATGAAGAAAATCCAGCGGCGTGGGCAGACGATTACGGCATCCCGGAAAGTGGAAACGGCGTGCCCGACCTGCTGGACGAAATCAAGGTCGAATTGGATTGGCTGCGGCGGATGCAACTTTCGACTGGCGCACTTTTGAGCAAGGTTTCGGTGGTGGATTGGAGTGGTGCCAGCCCGCCGACGGCTGACAATGCCGCGCGGCGGTACGGTGCGGAAAGCACTTCCTCGACTTTGACCGGGGCGGCGATTTTCGCGCTCGCCGCTTTGCAATTCAAACAAATCCCCGCCCGCGCAGCCTTCGCCGACAGCCTAAAAATTGCCGCTGAAAAAGCATGGACTTGGGCAAATTCGCACCCGGCGGTCATTTTTACGAATGCCGGTTTCACTTCCGCAAATCCAGAAATCAATGATTATGAACGGCTTGCGCGAAAAATGTGCGCCTCGGCCTACCTTTTTGCTTTGACTGGAAAAGCGGTGTACCACAATTTTTTTAAAGCAAATTATACCCAAATACACCTTTTGCAATGGGGATATGCCTATCCGTTCGAGACCGCTTTTCAGGATGGGCTGCTTTATTATTGCCGTTTGAACAACTCGACGGCGGCGGTGCGGACGGCCATTTTGGATGCTTTTTCGACTTCGATGGCCACGACCAACCCCGATAATTTGCCCGCTTTTTTGAATAAAACAGATGCTTATCGCGCTTTTGTGGCCGATAACAATACAACTTGGGGCAGCAACACGGTGCGCTCGGGGCAGGGCTCGATGTTTTATTCGATGAATTCCGTCGGCCTCGACGAGGCGAACCACGCGAATTATGGCCGAGCCAGTTTTGGCGTGACGACGTGGCTGCACGGCACGAACCCGACGGCCTACGCCATGCTTTCAAATATGGGCGCGCACGGCGCGGAATTTTCAATCCCAGAATTTTACCACGGTTGGTTTGGCGACGGCACGCCGTTCGACCAAAACCCCGCGCCCGGTTTCCTGCCCGGCGGCCCGAACAAATATTTTGTGCCCGACCCGGCCTGCGGCTGCGTGATTTCGCCGCCGCAAAACCAGCCGGTGCAAAAATCTTTCAAAGCTTGGAACACGAGTTGGCCTGAAAATTCATGGGAAATCACTGAAAACGCCATTTACTCGAACGCGGCCTACCTCCGCATTTTGTCAAAATCGGTCGCCGCCGACGGCAAAAATTACTGCCGGACGCGCGGCGTGGACAACTCGAAAGATTGGATCGACAAAGTGGCGTTTTCATCAGTCAACCGGGTTTCGGCAGCCGAGCCGTCGGGCTATGTCAACACAAATTTGACTGGAAATTTGACGCGCGGCGCATCGGCCACGCTGACTTATTCCGCAGGTTTTTCCGGCACGAACTACGGCGAAAAATGGTACTGCTACATCGATTACAACCAAAACGGGGTTTTTGAAACGACCGAAAAAGCATTTTACAACGCCCGGACGGGTGCGGGCGATTGGTCAAATACGTTCACTGTGCCCGCGACAGCTTTGATCGGAACGACAAAAATGCGCGTCGTCATGTCGCGTTTGGTTTGGGCAAACCCCTGTGGATTGTTGAAAAATGGCGAGGTGGAAGACTATTTTGTAAATATCGTGGCACCGCCGGTTTCGTCACGAGATGAAATTTTGGTCGCACCGGATGTAAAAATTTACCCAAATCCGACTGCTGACATTTTAAATTTTGATCTCGCCTCAGGCGAGGCGGACGGCGGTGAAATGATTAGGACGGCGTCTGTTTTTGATTTGGAAGGCCGGAAAGTGATTGAAAATCAAGAAGTCAACGCGGCGTCCGGTTTTTTGAAAACTGGAAATTTGCCGGCAGGCGTTTTTATTTTGATTTTGGATTTTGAAAATGGGAGGCAGGAAAAAGTGCAATTCGTGCGTCAATAAAAATGGATGGCAGCATAAAATCGAACGCTGGTTGGGCTGATTTCCACTGATTTTTCTCAAATTAAGTACATCATCACCAATAGTTTAGATTAACCACAAAGCCACATCAGAAAACATAAGTTTTTGATTTTTAATGACTTATGTTTTCTTTGTGTCTTTGTGGTTAACCTAAATTAATTTCAGTGGTGTACTTAATTTGAGAAAAATCAGTGGAAATCAGCCCAATCAGCGTTCGATTTTATCCAAAATTACATCCCGCGTTTTTCATGCGCCCGCGCAATCGCCCCTTCCAAAACCGCCAAACCTTCTTTCAATTGTTCATTTGAAATGGCAAACGGCGGCAACAAACGAATGCAATTTGAAAACAGCCCCGCCCGAATCAGGATAATTCCATGCGAAACCGCGTCCCGCAAAATTTCGAGCGTCAAATCTGGGTCAGGTTCGCGGGTCGCGCGATTTTTTACAAATTCGACCAGCCGCATCCCGCCGAGGCCGCGCACGTCGCCGACGAGCGGGTATTTTTTCTTCCAAGTTTCGAGGGTTTTGCGCATTGTTTCACCGATTTGGGTGGCGCGGCGCAGGAATTTCGGGTCAGAAATCAATTTCACCGTGGCAACGGCGGCGGCGGCGGCCACTGGACTGCCACCATAAGTTCCGCCGATCGCACCGAGGTGCGGCGTGTCCATGATGTCGGCGCGACCGGTGACGGCACTGATCGGCATGCCGGAACCGAGCGATTTTGCCATCGTAATCATGTCCGGCGCGATGCCGTGGTGTTCGATGGCGAAGAGTTTTCCGGTGCGCCCGAAACCTGATTGGATTTCGTCGGCAATCATGATGATGCCATGCTGGTCGCAAACCGTGCGAATTTTTTGCAAAAATTCTTTTGGCATCGGCAAAAAACCGCCCTCGCCCTGCACCGGTTCGATGACGATGGCGGCCACAGCCGACGGGTCAACTTGTGCAATGAACGCGTGATCAAACTGTTGGATGCAATGTTTGAGGTATTCGTCTTTCGTCATGCCGTCGAACGGGCGATACATATTTGGCGCGGGCAGCCGGTAAATTTCGGACATGAACGAGCCGTAACCTTTTTTAAAAAGACCATATTTCGAGGTCATGCTCATCGTCAACAACGTTCGTCCGTGGTATCCGCCCTCAAAAACGATGACCGCCGGGCGTTTTGTAAAATATTTTGCGATGTTCACGGCATTTTCAACGGCTTCGGCACCGGAGTTGGCGAGCAGTGTTTTTTTCGGAAAATCGCCGGGCGTGAGTTGGTTGAGCAGTTCGCAAAGTTCGACCGCCGGTTCGTTCGTGGTCACGAGCATGCAGGTGTGAATGGCTCGGTCGAGTTGGTTTTTGGCCGCCCGGACGACCGACGGCGGGCAGTGCCCGGCGTTGGCGATGCCGATTCCGCCGGCAAAATCGAGCAATTGGTTGCCGTCGACATCCCAAACCACCGCGCCGCGTGCTTTTTCGACGACGACTTCGGTCGATTTTGCCAAACCCGCAGGCATCGAAGCGGCACGGCGGGCGAGGATTTCACGGCTTTTCGGACCGGGGATGGGGGTTTTGAGTTCGATGTTTTTCATACGTTTTTTTAATGATGAATTATAAATGATGAATGATGAATAGCGCAAAATTCATCATTTTTTAAACATCCCGTGCCGCATCCAAAGTCATCAGCACGCCGCAATTTCCGCAAGTCGGGTCGTCGAGGTAATTTTTTATCAAACCGACGATTTCAAAACCCATTTTTTGCTGCATCGAAACGGTCGGATCGTTGATTTCGCTCGCCCGCAATTTTTCAAAATATGCCTCCACTGTCCATTTTTCGGACACATTTTGGTAGCCGTTCATCATGCCGACCGTGATTTGGCCTTTCAAACCGAGTTGCCGCGCCACGTCCTGCCGCGCCCGGTAAATTTCGCGGGCGATGCCGAGACCCCGATAATCTGGGTCAACCCCGACGTCGAGGCCGTACAACCAATCGCCGCCGGGTTCGTGGGTGGTGAGCCACAAATTTCCCGAAATTTCCAAAAAAGTATGGTCAGCCGTTGAAAAATGATAGCGCATCGTGGTGGTCATGCCGACGGTTTTTTCGCCGTCCAAAACGACAAATTGGCCTTCGGGGAAAATTTCGAGGTGGCGCAGGTAGTGTTTTGCGGTCATCAATTCGTCGGGCGAGAGGTTTGGGAAAACTTTTCGCTGCAAAATTTCCAGTTTTTCGGCGTGGCCGGGCTGGGTGTTTTGAATTGTCAGGCCGTTTTTGATTGATTTTTTGTACATGATAATTTTGAATTGAACACATAGAAACATAGGCGTTTTCACATAGAACGCATAGGTTTTGCATTTTAAGAATCGAAATGTTCTATGTGAAAACGCCTATGTTTCTATGTGATTTAACAAACAAAACCCGCCACCAAAAAACTCGCCGTCGCCAAAACCGTCGCCAGCAAAGCGTACGGAAATTGGGAAAAAGCGTGTTCCATATTATTGCACTCGGTGCTGCTGGCCGTCAAAACATTGTCGTCCGAGAAAAAACAGGCGTGCGAACCCATCGCCCCGGTGCTAATCACCGCCGCCAAAGTCAACCAAACATTCGCGCCGAGTGCCTGCGCGAGCGGCACGACAATCGGGATGGCGATGGCATAAAGTCCCCACGACGACGCGGTTGAAAAAGCAATCAGCCCGAGCGAAACGAACACCAGCGCGGGCAAAATTTCCTTCGAAACAACGCCCCGCATGCTTTCGATAACATACTCGGTCAAGCCCATTTCGTTGCCCACATTTTTCAAAAGATAAGAAACCGTCAAAATTGCCAGCGCGACCAGCATACTTTTAAATCCTTCAAAAATACTATCAAACAAGTTTTCGTATGGCAATATTTTTTTTATCCAATAATAAAAAATGGTAAAAAGCACGGTTGCCATCACGCCTTTTAAAGCATCAATATCAAAAGCGAGGGTCGTGGCAATCAAAACAAGGATGGGCAGGAAAAAATCGATGGGTTTTGATTTTTCAACGTCGGCCAAAATTTCCTCGGATTGGTTCGCCGGTTTTGAATTGGGCGGCGAGAGTTCGCCGGTTTCGTCCACCCGGATTTGGGCTTTTTTCATCCGCGAAAACATCGGCAGCCAGCCCATCGAAAACATGAACGCCAGCAAAATGGCAAACCACGAATAAAAACTGTACGGAATTGTGTACACAAAACCCATGAACCCTTGCCCTTTTTCCACCGCGCCGCTGTCCTCGATAAGTTTTCCGGTGTAAATTGACCACGTCGACATCGGAATCAAAACGCAGACCGGCGCGGCAGTCGAATTGACGAGGTAGGCCAAATGTTCGCGGGGCACGCGGAAATGGTCGGTGATTTTCCGCATCGTTGCGCCGACGACCAGCGCACTCAAATAATCATCGATAAAAAGCACGATGCCCAAAACCCAAGCCATCAACAACGAACTGCGCCGCGAGCGAATGTACCGCAACATATATTTTCCGAAAGCAAACGCGCCCCCCGATTGCACCATCAAATGAATCAGCGCGCCGTACAATCCGCAGACCAAAATGACCCAGACCATGCTTTCGTCCTGCAAGGTTTTTGTCAAAGATTTGATGAAATTGTCGGGAAATTGGTGCCAATCGATCATCAAATAACCGACCGCGCAGCCGATGATGAGCGGCTCCATCGAACGCCGGGTGAAGATGGCGAGGACGATGACGACGAGCGGGGGGACGAGCGACCATGCTCCAAAAACTGTTGCTGGCTCCATTTTTTTTCGTTCAATTTTGATTTTGGCTCAATTATAATTTCAAGTTGTCGGTTCAAAAAGGTGCGTAGCACCTAAATATTTGTAGAAAATATGGATTGTCAACCATCAGAGGTGCGTAGCACCGGGATATTTGAACTAAATATTGCGGTGCTACGCACCTCTTGGAAATATTTTCATTCGTTTGCTACAAATATTTAGGTGCTACGCACCTTTTGAACCAACAACTTGAAATCATAATTGAGCCATTTTTTTCAAAGCCCGCCGATGCTAATCAACTTCTTTTCCAAGTACTCAAAAATGCCGTCGTTGCCCAGTTCACTCCCCTGCCCGCTCTGTTTCCAGCCGCCGAAAGGTGCTTCCGTGCCATGCGCCGTCCATTCGTTGATGCCGACGATGCCGAATTCGAGTGCCTCGCCAGCCAAAATCGCGGTGTTCAAATCGTTCGTCCAAACGTAGGCCGCGAGCCCATATTCCGTCGAATTTGCCAAAAAAATGGCTTCCTCAAAACTCGAAAAAGGCGTGACGGCCAGCACTGGGCCAAAAATTTCCTGCAAAAAAGCAGGCGAACCCGGCGCGACATCCACCAGCAAAGTTGGTTCGTAAAAATATCCTTTCGGAAAATCTGTGGGGATTTCGCCGCCGGCCAAAACCCGTGCGCCGCCCGATTTTGCAGCCTCGACCGTCGCAGCGACGTGTTTTTGTTGGTTGCGGTTGATCAACGGGCCGACCTGTGTTTCGGCTTGCGAACCATCGCCGAGGCGGATTTTTTTGACCAAATCGGCGGCGATTTCATTGAATTTTTCATAAATATCGACATGCACCAAAAACCGCTGCGGCGAAATACAGACCTGTCCGCAGTTCCGAAATTTGGCGGCGACCGCCGAGGCGGCCACTTTTTCGACGTCAATTTCTGGAAAAATAAGCACCGGAGCATTGCCGCCGAGTTCGAGCGAAAGTTTGGTATTTGTTTTTGAAGCCTTGTCCATCAAAATTTTTCCGACGCGGGTGCTGCCGACAAAATGGATTTTCCGCACCTCTTTTTCATCCAAAAATGCTTCGCCGATTTCGGAGGCATCGCCGGAAATCAAATTGACGACGCCGGGCGGGAAGTTTTCTTTTTCAAAAATTTCGGCCAAAAGCATGGCCGTGAGCGGGGTAAATTCCGATGGTTTTGCCACGATCGTGCAGCCCGCCGCGAGTGCCGCGCCCCAGGCCCGCGCCAAATTCCAGACCGGAAAATTCCAGGCCGTGATGATTCCGACCAGGCCGATGGGCTGAAAAATCACTTGACTTCGTTTGTTGTTTCGGCTCGTCGGGATGACTTGGCCGTAAGTTCGCTTGCCTTCTTCGGCAAACCATTCGAACAAATCGGCGGCGACGGTCCACTCGCCTTTTGCCTCGACGAACGGTTTTCCGCTTTCCTGCGTGGTGATTTTGGCAAATTCTGCGGCATTTTCACGAATCCGCGCGGCCACGTTTTTCAACATTTGGCCGCGCCGAAACGGGTCGATTTTTTTCCAAATTGGAAATGCCGCCCGCGCTGATTCGATGGCCAACCGGGCATCGTCACCACCGCCGAACGGGATGGTGGCGACGGTTTCTTCGGTCGCGGGGTTCAAAACTGGCCAAGTTTTGTGGTTTTGGGCGTCCGCCCATTTTCCGTTTATGAATTGTTTGAACATATTTTTTTTTAAAAATAGTCATTGGTTTGCTGTCCGAAGTCTCTGACTTCGGACGAATATCACGCGGTCTCCGACCGCAATTTGACATCAAAACTTAATTTTACGAATGAAATATTTGCATAAAAGCGGTCGGAGACCGCGTGATATTCGTGGATTGGCAGCAGGAAAGCGATGCCGAACGCAAGCACGAAATGCATAACGAAATCGAGGTAGTTGCC
>JANNMS010000188.1:0-24258 GCA_031398055.1 Saprospirales bacterium
CTATGAACTATGAACTATGAACTATGAACTTTTAAAAATTAGCAGTTCATAGTTCATAGTTCATAGTTCATAGTTCATAGTTCATAGTTCATAGTTCATAGTTCATAGTTCATAGTTCATAGTTCATAGTTTTATTAACAACTCTTATCAAACCGTTAAAATGAACGACGTACCAAACGAAAAACTGACCGCGTTTTAGTGGCAAATTGTTTTGAAACCGAAAAAAGTATGAAGCACACCGACTTTCCATTTTCCCAAATGTCCAAAATCTCGTTCGATTTTAATCTTTTGAAAAGCATAATCCTCGTTTTCGCGCTCGTTTTGCCGGGTGTTTTTTCTGCCCAAAATATTTCAGGATACTGGCAAGGCGTGGCTTACCAGCCAAATGTTGGATCGACCGATTGTTATCCGGTGACCATTTATTTTGTCCAAAATGGCACGAACCTCACCGGCACTTCATATACTTATGAAGCAGGTACGCCATATTTTGCAGAGATGAATGTGGTTGGAAAAATTACGGGCAACACGGTGGAATACGACGAAAATTTTATCATTGACAAAGAAGATGCGCCCGGTTTTGAATGGTGCCTCGGCTACGGAAATTTGACATATAATCCCAATACAGAAACGATAAAAGGCACTTTGCATGGCACAACGCCCTCTGGTTTTCCTTGCGTGGATGCGATTTTGGAAGTGTACCGTTTGCAGATACTTTCTCCGCTAACTTATTGTGAGCCAGGAACTTACACCCTAAATTTGGATGGCCACAACGTAAAATGGTACGCCGATAAAAACCTCACGCAATTGGTTGGATCAGGCAACAGCCTGACTCGAAACATCACGCAATCAACGACATTTTATGTCACCCAAACCACCCAATTTTGTAGCACGCCCAGCCCAGCGGCAGAGATAAAAGTGGTCATTTCAGACCTCGCTTTTTCCAACACAACCACCGTGCAACCAACTTGCAAATCTGGCGGAAGCCTCAATTTGGCTGGATCGGGCGGCAAATCACCCTACGAATTCTCAATAAACGGCGGCGCATTTCAGACCTCCGGTTCATTCATAAACCTTACTGCGGGAAACTACACAGTGATTTTACGCGACAAAAACGGTTGCGAACGCACCCAAACTCTCACTCTTTCAGCACCTCCGTCCCCCGAGGTAACGGCCACCGCCTCGCCTGCCGACTGCGGAAAACAGAACGGCATGGCGATGGCTTCGGCCAGCGGGGGAACACAACCTTTTTCTTTTGACTGGGAAAATGGCGCGACCACGCAAAACATTGATAATCTGGCAGTTGGAAATTATGAAGTCACGGCGACGGATGCAAACGGCTGCACGGCAACGACTTCGGTTTCCGTCCCCGGCGGCACGAACTTGCCAAATTTGAGTTTTCAAATAAAAGATGCGCCCTGCGGAATTGCTGCTGGACAAATTTATACCTCGATAATCGGCGGCGTTTCGCCCTACGATTTTGATTGGTCGAACGGAAGCCATGCCAAAGATTTGCAAAATTTGGCAGCCGACGAGTACTTTTTGACCGTGACCGATGCCGCCGGTTGTTCGATTTCGACCTCTGCAAAAGTGGAAGGCACAGAAATTTTGACGGTCAATTTTGCGGTGGACAGCATTTTTATCGAACTCGGCGGGAGCGATTTTTTGACCCCAATTTTCAATCGTCCGGATGTTTTGGACTTGAAATTTGAGTGGTCGCCGACCGAAAATTTGAGTTGCACGGATTGCCAATCACCAGTGGCAAGTCCCACAGAACCAACGATTTACACAATAATTGCAACGGATAAAAATGGGTGTTCCGGTACGGCTTCCGTCGTCGTCGAACCGATGCTCCCAAAATATGTAGATGTGTTTTTGCCCAATATTTTTTCCCCGAACGGTGATGGCGTGAACGATGAATTTGAACCATTTTTCAGCGACGGCGCGGCATTTTTAGAACTCAAAATCTATGACCGTTGGGGCGAGTTGGTTTTTGAAACTAAAAACCCAGTCGAGCGATGGGATGGAAAATTCAGGGGAAAAGTGCTGCCGTCCGATGTGTTTGCTTGCATTTTTAAATACAAAGATTTGAATGTCGGTGGGGAAAAATTGAAAACGGGGAGTGTGGCTTTGATGCGTTGATTTATCTTGATCAGGTTGATGGGTTTATAAAGTTTATCAACCCAATCAACCTTCATCAACCCAAAAAAAGACAGTTGGTAATTTGGTGTTTCATAGAAGTCCGCCCCCCGCACGTTGCGGGGAGGCGGGCTTTTTTAATTTGAATTTCCCCAAAAAAAACTTGCGCTACCTTCGCCCTGATTATTTACCAAACTTAAAAAAATGATTATTGTCCAAGATAAATTGGTGTCCGATGAAATCGTCAGCGAGCAATTTGTTTGCAATTTGACGGCTTGCAAAGGCGCGTGTTGTTGGGAAGGCGACCTCGGCGCACCGCTCGAAGCGGACGAACTGCAGATTTTAGAAGAAATTTTCGAAAAAGTAAAACCTTTTCTCAGCCCAGCCGGGCTCGACGCCATCGAAAAACAAGGAAAATACGTCCGTCTGCCCGACGACGAACTCGCAACGCCTTTGATTGACGGCGGTCCATGTGCCTACATGATTTTTAATGAATCCGGCATCGCACTTTGCGGCATCGAAACGGCGCAAAAAGCAGGTGCGATTGATTGGAAAAAACCCATTTCCTGCCATCTTTACCCGATCCGCGTTTCCCAACACATCATCACCGGGACAGATTCTTTGAATTACGACCAGTGGGACATCTGTTCCGCAGCCTGCGAATTGGGAAAAAAAGTGCAAGTCCCCGTTTATCAATTTTTGAAAGAAGCCATCATCCGAAAATATGGCGAGGATTTTTATGAAGAATTGGACGGCGCAGCGCAGTTTTTGAAAGAACAGTAGCCTATCTCTGTGCCCTCCATTCCTCCGTGAGCCTCTGTGAAACCTCACTTTTTCCAAAAAACCACCCCCAAAAACGAAAGAAAAATCAAAACATTCACCCCCAAAAACACGAGCGGCATCTCCAAAAAATACCTTTTCAAAAACAAACTCAACAGCCCCAAACCGAGTGCCAGCCCGACATAAAAAAGCATTTTTCCAAAAGGATAAACCACTGGGTAATGCTTTTTTCCCACCTGCCAGGTTGCCCCGGCCATGAAAAAATAGCAAACCAGCGTCGCCCAGGCCGCCCCGACGTACCCGATTTTCGGCACCCACCACAGGTTCAAAACCAACGTAATCGCCGCGCCGCCGAGCGAAATCCACGCCCCGGTCATCGTTTTATCTTTCAATCGGTACCAAACCGAAAAGTTGTAATAAATACCGAGCAGCACATTGGCGAGCAGCAAAATCGGCACGATGTGCAGGCCTTCGTGAAAATTTTCACCCAAAAAATATTTCACCCAATCCAAAAAACAAAGGATGCCCAACATCCCGCCCGCCGCTGCGACCGTGAACCATTTTGTGGCCTCGGCGTGATTTTCGAGGGCATTTTCGCTCGCCGCATTTTTGAAAAAAAACGGCTCGGCGGCGTACCGATAGGCTTGCGTGAACAAAGTTATCAGCATCGCCAATTTGTAATTTGCCCCATAAATCCCCAGTTGTGTGCTGTTTTCTTCGGGTGTTCCGGGCAAAATATATTTCATAATCGCCCGGTCGAGCATCTCGTTGACGATGCCCGCGAAACCAACGACCACCAGCGGCGCGGCGTAAACCACCATTTTTTTCCATAAAATTTTATCAAAAACACCCCGGAACGCTGCCAAAAACTGCGGCATCAAAACCAGCAAAGTCGCCGCGCTCGCAATCAAATTGGCCAGAAAAATATAGCCCACCCCCACATTTGGCGACCAAAAATTTTCAACCCAAACCCAACCTTGTTTTTTTGCAAACGGACAAAAAACCAACCAAAAAAGGTTCAGGCCGATGTTGATCCCGATGTTGAAAAGTTTGGTAAATGCAAACCGGCGCGGGCGGTTTTCGAGCCGCAACATGCCAAACGGCAGTTCGGCCAACGCGTCGAACGCCAAAATCAGGGCAAAATACCGGATGTATTCCGGGTGTTGCGGGTATTTCATCCACGCTGCGAGGGTCGGCGCAAAAATCAGGGCAAGCCCGGCGATGAAAAACGTGAAAAAAATCAGGAAAAAAATGCCCGTGCTGAACGCATTTTGCCGGTCGTTTTCTGGCGTTCCGTACCGAAAAAACGCCGAAACCATCTGAAAAGACAAAATCACCATCAAAAAAGCGAACGTTGCGTAGAAATCCGTCACCACGCCATATTCCGCCGGGCTGAGCAAATTCGTGTAAATCGGCACCAGCAACACGTTCAAAAACCTGCCGACGATGCTGCTCAATCCGTACCATGCCGTTTCGCCGGCCAATTTTTTGATAGACATTTTTAATTTTGAAAGATTTTCTGGCCTCAAAATTAGTTTAAAAATCAAAAATCACGGGTTTGGCCACAGTTCTTAAATTTCAAAATAGGATTTGTATTTTAAAGGTCTTTGCTTTTACTTTTGGCAGTCTCCGCAACCAATTTTTGTTTTTCTTTGCGACCCTTTTCACTGCATTTTCAAATTTTCCAACCCACCAACATGGCTGTAAAAATTACTGTCAGCGATAAAAACACGTCGGATAACCTGATTTTTCCGCTCGTTCAAGATGAAAAATTGGCCGAACTGCTGGCTGATTTGGCCAACCAAAACGGTTTGGATGCTGCCGCCTTGCAAAACGATTTCAAAGCAGAACCAAAAGAAATCTTGCTCACTTATTTGCCCGGTCAACCTTCGAGCCGTGTTTTTTTGCTCGGAATTGGGAAAAAATCTGGTTTTTCGGAAATGTTGGCCGGCGTCCGCAGCGCGTGTTTCCGCCAAAAATCAAAACTCCCCACCAAAATTTCATTGGATTTGCGGCATTTTGAAAATGAAAAAATAGCCGTTTTGGCCGATGCCGCCGCCGCCGGGATGCTTTTGGGATTGTACCAAACCAAACCGAACGGCAACGGAAAGGACGAAAAACACGCCCCGAATTTTGCAGACGGCGATTCATTTTTGGAAATTATCGTGCCGACAGCGGCTTTGGAAATTGCTGAAAAAGCCGTGCGCCGCGCCGAGGTTTTTGCCGAAGTCCAAAAGCAGATTTTGGATTTGGTCAACAAGCCATCGAACAAAAAAACGCCCGCCCTGCTCGCAGAATTTGCCAAAAACGCCGCCGAAGATTGTGGTTTTTCTATCCGCGTGATGTTCCGCGAAGAAATTATTGATGAAGGTTTGACTGCACTTTTGGCCGTGAACCAGGGCAGCCCGAATACCCCGGCGTTCCTGGTTTTGGAATATTTACCCGAAAATTTGGGTGAAATAAAAACGCCGATCGTCGGCCTCGTCGGCAAAGGCGTGACCTTCGACACGGGCGGAATCAGCATAAAACCTTCGTCAAATATGCATTTGATGAAAAGCGACATGGGTGGCGCGGCCGCGGTTTTGGGTGCATTTATGGCCGTGGCCAAATTGAAATTGCCTGTAAAAATGGTCGGCGCCATCCCTTCCACCGAAAATATGGTGGACGGCGAATCCGCAAAACCGGGCGATGTTTTCCAAACTTATTCTGGAAAAACCATCGAAATCATCGACACCGATGCCGAGGGTCGCATCATTTTGGCCGACGGCCTGGCGTGGCTCGTGAAAAATAAAAACCCCGATGTTTTGATTGACCTCGCCACTTTGACCGGCAGCATTGTCCGGTCGCTCGGCCCGACGGCGGCAGGTCTTTTTTCGCAAAATGATTCGCTCGCCGCTGCCCTCGACCGAGCCGGGCAGGTCACCGGCGAAAGGCTTTGGCGGATGCCACTTTGGGAAGAATACGGCACCGATTTGAAAAGCGATGTGGCCGATTTGCGGAATTACACCGGAAAATTGCACTCCGAGGCCAGTTCGGCGGCAAAATTTTTGGAACATTTTACTGCTGAGCACCCGGCTTGGGCGCACCTTGACATCGCGGGCGTGGCTTTTGGCGATTCGGAATTTGCGAGTCAAAAATCGGCGACGGCTTTTGGCGTGCGGCTTTTGACTGAATTTGTGGAAAGATTGGAAAGAATCAGGCAAGTCAGCGTTTGAACCTGAAATGACATTTTTTAAAAAAATGTCATTTCTCAAATTCCAGAATCGCCGCCGCCGCCCGCTCCGATGCTCCCCCTTCGCCCAACATTTTCCTCAAATTTTGGTAGCCAATTTTAATCTCCGCAGATTTTTCGGGTGTCAAAATTTCGCGCAACGCGGTTTTCAAATTTGAAAAATTGAGGTCGTTTTGAATCAATTCCCGGACGAGCGGTTGGTCCAAAATCAGGTTCGGCAGCGCGATGTATTTGATGTCGACCAGCCGCCGGGCGATAAAATAGGAAACCGGATTTCCAGAATAACAAACCACCTGCGGCACGCCGAGCAGTGCGGTTTCGAGGGTCGAAGTGCCGGATTTGACGAGCGCGGCTTTTGATTTTTGTAAAATTTCGTACGTTTTTCCCTGCACGAAATCCACGTTGGGCGTTTTTTCCAAAAATTTTAAATAAAAATCTGCGGGCAAGGCGTTCGACCCGGCAATCACAAATTTTTCGCCGGGAAATTCTGCGACGACGGAAAGCATTTTAGGTAAAATTTTCGAGACTTCTTGTTTTCGGCTGCCGGGCAGCATCGCTATAATTTTCTGGCTTTCAGGAAGTTGCGCCCGATTTGGTTTTTCAAAATCAACCAGCGCGTCCAAAAGTGGATGGCCGACAAACTCCACTTCCACGCCATATTTTTTGTAAAATTCCTTTTCGAAAGGCAAAATGACTAGCATTTTGTCCACGTCGCGGCGGATATCAAAAACGCGCGACTTGTGCCACGCCCAAATTTGTGGGGAAATATAATAGACGATTTTCAAGCCCTGCTGCCGCGCCCATTTGGCGATCCGCAGGTTGAAACCCGGATAATCAATCAAAACCAAAACATCCGGCTGGAAAGCCAAAATGTCTTTTTTACAAAAATCAAGGTTGGAAAAAATGGTTTTCAGGTTTTTCAAAACTTCCCAAAAACCCATGAACGCGAGTTCGCGGTAGTGTTTTGCCAAAACTGCCCCGGCAGATTGCATCAAATCGCCGCCCCAAACCCTGATTTCGGCATCGGGACGGCGGCGGCGCAGGGCTTTTATCAAATTCGAGCCGTGCAAATCACCGGAGGCTTCCCCGGCAATGATGTAAATTTTTGGAACGGCGGATTTCAAATTTTCGCTTTTTGCCGTTGTTGGCGTCCTCGCCAATAACTATTTTTCAAACGATGAGGTCGAATTTTGTTGGCGAGGACGCCAACAAAGGCACTGGTGATTGGAAACAACGGCAAGGGTAAATGTTTTTTTAGAATGACTGCCTATTTTCGGCGCATGAAATTTTCCATCATTTTTAAACTCAAAATTTGGGTTTTTGGGGTCGCTGCCGCCCTCGTTTTTCAAAATTGTTCGCCGCCCGTCAAGCCCAAAAACGACCCGCGCACAGCGTTTCGGTACAACCAGCACAACCCAATCACCTCGCTCGATCCGGCATTTTCAAAAAGCCAAAACAACATCTGGGCAGTGGCGAGTTTGTTCAACGGGCTGGTTCAGTTGGACGACAGTTTGCAGGTCAGGCCGAGTATTGCGCACCGCTGGGAAATCAGTCCGGACGGCAAAACTTTCAAATTTCACTTGCGAAATGATGTGTTTTTCCACGATTCTGAAGTTTTTTCAAATGGAAAAGGTCGAAAAGTGGTGGCCGCTGATTTTGTTTTTTCATTCAAAAGATTGCTGGATGACGGCATTGCGTCGCCCGGAAGTTGGATTTTTAAAGGTCGCGTGGACTCGATTTCTCCGTTTTTTGCGGCCAACGATTCGGTTTTTGTGCTGCGTTTGGCCGAGCCATTTCAGCCGATGTTGCAGATTTTGACGATGCAATATGCCTCGGTCGTGCCTCGCGAAGCCATCGAATTTTACGGTTCGGATTTTCGGACAAACCCGGTCGGCACCGGGTCATTTCTATTCAAAATTTGGGCGGAAAACCAAGGTTTGGTGGTGGTGAAAAACACAAATTATTTTGAAAAGGACAGTTTTGGGAACCGTTTGCCGTACCTCGATGCCGTAAAAACGACTTTCATCACCGACCGAAAAACAGCATTTTTGGAATTGAAAAAAGGGCGGCTGGACTATTTTTTTGGTCTCGAAAGTGGTTACATCAACGAACTTTTGACCCCGGCTGGCGAATTGCAACCCGCGTTGGCTGACCGTTTTTATTTTTTGAAAAACCCATATTTGAACACCGAATATCTCGGAATCCGGATTGACCCGGCAGGAAAATCGCCGCTGCAAATCCGGAAAATCCGGCAAGCCTTGAATTTTGGGATTGACCGAGAATTGATGTTGCGGACGCTGCGGAACAACGTTGGCCGCCCGGCAAATTCCGGTTTTTCGCCGCGCGGCCTGCCCACTTTTGATGAAAAAACGGTGGTCGGATATTCGTTCGACCCGGCGCGCGCCTCGCGACTTTTGGCCGAGGCAGGTTTTCCGAATGGTCAAAATTTGCATGAAATCGAACTGCTTTGCAATGCCGAATACCTTGATTTGTGCAGTTTCATCGTGCGGCAGTGGCAGGATTTGGGCATCCGGGCGCGGGTCGAAACGGTCGAAACGGCAACCCTGCGGGAACGGATGCGGAACGGGACTGCCCCGTTTTTTCGGGCGTCGTGGATTGCGGATTACCCGGACGGCGAGAGTTTTTTGACCTGTTTTTATGGAAAAAACGCTGCGCCGCCGAATTACACGCAATTCAAAAATGCAGATTTTGACAAATTTTACGAAGCCGCGCTGGCCGAAACCGACCCCGCCCGCCGTGCAATTTTGTACCAAAAAATGGAAAAAATAGTGGTCGAGGAAGCACCCGTGATTTTTCTTTTTTACGATGAAACGGCGCAGTTTGCCAGCCGAAATGTGGAAGGATTGCCGCGAAATGCGATCAATTTGCTGAATTTGAAATGGGTGAAAAAGCGGTGATTTGCCGTTTTTCAAAAACAAAAAAGGCGCGTGGTTTTGGATGCCTCGCGCCTTTTTTCTAAAAAAAATTGTCTCAGTTTTCGCCCCGGTTCAGTTTTCGCAGTTCCTCCATTTTCAAAATGTAATCTCGAAAAGTAAGGTTTGGGTCGAGGCGGTTCACTGCTTCGAGCAGTTTTTCGGCATCTGTTTGATGGTTGACATAATCTTTTAGTTCATCCATCAAAACAGAAAATTTTACTTTTCCGGATGGCAATTCATTTTCAGGCAAGGGCTGGGATTTCTTCATAATCTGAATATTCGAGTTGCGGCTCGAGTCCGTTTTGTTTAAAATATAAAGCCAACACCATGTCGGCTAATTGAAGCCGCGAAAAATACCGATAAACAAAATCGGTTTCGAGTTTGCCACCCTTCCGAATATACTCTTCCAAATCTTTCAAAACCTCGAACCTCCGCACATCTGGTGGTAAAATACCGGGCATTTCTTCCGTCAAATTTCTCATTGGGCAAAAATTTTGTTCAAAGATGCTGTAAAACTACTCGTTTTTTCAAATTTTAAAACACGATTTGTTTTAGAATATTTCAGAAATTTTTCAAATTTCTGAAATATCGGCAAGTTCATTTTTGAGCCGCCGCCACATCCATCGAAACCGAATTCATGCAAAATCGCAGCCCCGTCGGCCTCGGCCCATCGTTGAAAACATGGCCGAGATGCCCGCCGCAGCGCGCACATTCGACCTCGTCGCGTGACATTCCGAGCGAATTATCGGCTCCGACGTGGACAAATTTTGGGTCAATCGGCTGAAAAAACGATGGCCAACCTGTGCCGGAATCAAACTTCGTTGCCGAATCAAAAAGCGGCAGCCCGCAGCCCCGGCAAATGAAAATGCAAGGCTCGTGGATTTCCAACAAATCGCCAGTGAACGCTCGCTCCGTGCCTTCTTTTCGGAGGACGTAAAATTCCTGTTCGGTGAGCATTTTTTTCCAATCGGCTTCCGATTTTTCGATTTTCACCAATTCACCGTTGGCAAAAATTGCAGGGACGATGGTGTCAAATTTGGTTTCTGTTTTTGACGTAACCGTTTGATTTTCTGTGGGTTGAGTGGTTTTTGGCAAACTGTTGCAGGCCAGCACGACTAGCAAAATGGACATGATTTTCATAAAATTTTTCTTTTTAAAAGTTCGATGGAAAAACGGGCGAGGCGGCGGTTTTGTTTGCCGAAAAATGTTCGGGTGCGGACAACCAGACGTGTATTTTTTAAAAAATAAAAATCAAGATTTGCCCAAAAATTCAACCAGCCCGTCCACCGAAATGGCAGTTTGCTCGCCCGTTTTCATATTTTTCACGGCCAATTGCCCAGAATTCATCTCCGTTTCGCCGACGATGACGACAAAAGGCACGTTCCGGCGGTTGGCATATTCCATCTGTTTTTTCATTTTTTCGGGTGTCGGATAAATTTCTGCGGCCATGCCAGCCGCCCGGATTTTTGTCAAAACTGAAAATGCAAACTGAAAAGTCGCCGCGTCGAACGTGACAAAAAGTGCTCGAATCGACTCGCCCAAATTTTCGGGGAACAATTTTAAACCTTCCAAAACATCATAAATCCGGTCGGCACCGAACGAAACGCCCACGCCCGACAAGCCCGGCATCCCAAAAACGCCCGTCAAATCGGCATATCTGCCGCCGCCGCCGATGCTGCCCATCGCAAAATTTTTGGCTGAAACTTCAAAAATGCAACCAGTATAATAGGACAGGCCGCGCGCCAAAGTGATGTCGAAAACAACTTCGTTTTGCAGGTTTACCATTTTCAAAAAACTGAAAACTTCTTCCAATTCGTCGAGGCCGCGCTGCCCGGTTTCGCTTTTTGAAAAAATGGGGCGCAGGTCGGCGAGGTTTTTTGCCGTCAAAATTTGTTCGATTTTATCGATGGCGGCTGTCGAAATTTCGCGTTCGGCCAGTTCTTTTCGCACGCCTTCGATGCCGATTTTGTCCAATTTATCAATTGCAACGGTCATGTCCATGAATTTTTCGGGGATGCCAGCGGCCTCGGCCATGCCAAAAAGTATTTTCCGGTTGTTCAATTTGATGACGACGGGCAAGCCCATTTTGGCGAACGCCTCGTCGTAAATCTGGGTCAGTTCGACTTCGTAAATCAAACTGTCCGAGCCGATCACGTCGGCATCGCATTGAAAAAATTCGCGGTAGCGGCCTCGCTGCGGCCGGTCGGCGCGCCAAACGGGCTGGATTTGAAATCTTTTAAAAGGAAAAACCAAGTTGTGGCGGTTCATCACCACGAAACGGGCGAAGGGGACGGTCAAATCGTAGCGCAGGCCGCGTTTTGCAATTTGTGGGGTGAGTTTTTGGGCGTCGCGGCGGGTCAAAATTTCGGCGTCGGCATCTTTCAAAAAGTCGCCGTTGTTCAGGATTTTGAACAAAAGTTTGTCGCCCTCGTCGCCGTATTTTCCGGTCAACGTGCTGAGGTTTTCCATCGCGGGCGTTTCGAGGGGCTGAAAACCGAACTTTTCAAACACGCTGCGGACGGTGTCAAAAATGTAGTTTCGCTTGCGGACTTGTTCTGGGGAAAAGTCGCGGGTGCCTTCGGGGATGCCGGGTTTTTGCATTTTTTTGTGGACTTTGGATGTTGGAAAATAGGTTTTGGATAGATTTTCTACTTTTCTGCTACCATTAAAAGGGCTTCATCCTGTTCATTAAAAACATAAACATTCAAAGGCAATTGTCTCACCGAAAGTCCAAATCCTTTTAAAATGGAATTCAACTCCTCGATAAATCCTTTTTTGATTTTGTCATATTGTTGAATACTCGAACGTTCTGCCCGATTCGAAATCATCATTTTTAGTAAATCATCCAACCGTTGGATTTGCTCCAAAATATCGCTGACACGCGCGATTGCTTCCTCTTTTTCATAAACTGCATTCATATTTAAAGAATTAATTGCCAAATTTCAGTTCAATAAAGCCTTTTTGGAATTTTTTGTTCGCCCTGTTTCTTTTCGTTTCCGAAAATTGAAATTGCCAATATGCCAACTCGCCTTTGAAAACCTCGAATTGCGGATGACCTTCTGGATATTGCCGAACGGCATAGACATCTATTTGCCTGCCGTATTTTCGAATCGCCCCGGATTGTCGAAACTGTTTGTCAATGATTTCATCAAATTCATTGAAAATTTTATAATCCAAAATGGTTACAAAATCGATGTCGTTTGGCGAGGGTTTTTGGGTAACAAAACTGCCATTTACCCATTGAATAAAATTGGGCGTGACCGTTTTTTGAAAATCTTCGATAAATTTTTGATAGTTTTCAAAAATGGCTAACCGGGTCGAATCATTTCCAAAAGCCTCTACAAAAATCCGTTGAAACTCCTCGAAAGTCATGTGGATTTTGTTCCGAGGTTTTAGATAACCATGTTCATCAAAAGTATATTCTGGCATTTTTGGTTCATTTTGTGTGATTTTTAGGCAAAGTTAACTGTTTTTGGCCTCGCCTCAAATCCGCGAAATCTTCGCCCCAATCGCGTTCAACCGCTTGTCAATAAACTGATACCCGCGGTCAATTTGGTGGATGTTGTGAATCACGCTGCGCCCCTTCGCCGAAAGTGCCGCGATCAAAAGTGCCTGCCCCGCCCGAATATCCGGCGAAGTCATTTCAATGCCGCGAAGTTGGTAGCGGCGGTCGAGGCCGATGACGGTCGCCCGGTGCGGGTCGCAAAGGATGATCTGCGCGCCCATGTCAATCAATTTATCGGTGAAAAACAGGCGGCTTTCGAACATTTTTTGGTGGACGAGCACCGAGCCGCGCGCCTGCGTCGCCGTCACCAAAATTATTGACAACAAATCGGGCGTAAAACCCGGCCACGGCGCATCATAAATTGTGAGGATGCCGCCGCCGATGAACGTGGCGATTTCATAATTTTCCTGCGCCGGGATGTGCAGATCGTCGCCGACGCGGTTGATTTCGATGCCCAGTTTTTCAAAAGTATTTGGGATCAAACCGAGGTGCGGCAGCCCGACATTTTTGATCGTGATTTCGGATTGGGTCATCGCCGCGAGGCCGATAAAACTGCCAATTTCAATCATGTCCGGCAGGCAGCGGTGGTCGGTTCCGGTGAGGTTTTCGACGCCCGTGATTTCCAAAAGATTCGAGCCGATGCCTCGGATTTTCGCGCCCATCGATACCAGCATCCGACAAAGTTGCTGGACGTATGGCTCGCAGGCGGCGTTGTAAATCGTTGTCTTTCCGCGAGTTAGCACTGCGGCCATGACCACATTGGCCGTGCCGGTCACCGAAATTTCTTCCATGTGGATGTAATTTCCGCGCAGGCCTTTTTTGGGTTTTTCGAGAAAATAAATGCTTTTTTCTTGGTCAAATTTGAACTCCGCACCCATTGCTTGGAATCCCAAAAAATGGGTATCCAACCGCCGCCGCCCGATTTTATCACCCCCCGGTTGAGGCAAAACCGCTCGCCCAAAACGCGCCAAAAGTGGCCCAATCAGCATGACAGAGCCGCGTAATTTTTGGGCATCTTGCATAAATTTTTCGGAGCGGAGGTAGGAAATGTCAATCGTCCCGGCGCAAAAACGCACCGTGTCTGGCGCAATCCGTTCGACGGTCACGCCCAATCCCGCGAGCAATTCAATTTGCATATTCACATCCAAAATGTCGGGCAAATTGGAAATGGTCACCGTTTCGTCGGTCAACAAAACTGCTGGAATCACTTGGAGGGCTTCATTTTTCGCGCCTTGCGGGGTCAGTTCGCCTTGCAAACGTTGTCCGCCGATTACTTCAAAACTGTCGGAAGTCATTTTTTTAAAATTAAGGATTTGGAGATTTGAGGATTTGGCGATTTGAAAGAAGTGTCTCGAATCACCAAATATTCAAATCACCAAAAAAGAGGCGCAAACGTACAAGATGGCGTGAAATGATTTAAAAAAATAATCCAGACATTTGTCTGTTCAATTTTTTTTTCAAATCACGCCACCCGGCAAAAACACGTTTTTATCCAAATGAAATTCATCAAATTCTCCATCCTCTGCCTCTGTTTTTCCATTTTTTCAAAAAATGGGAACGCCCAAACTTGCCAATATTTGGCCTACGACCCGTTTCCGGGCAACACAAACGCACCTTTAAATAATACGTCTGGCGGCACGGGCTGGGCTGGCGCGTGGTACGTTCAAAACGGAAACTCGACAATTCCGGGTTATCAAATTGCTGGAAATGGTTCGCTGGCCTACCTCGATTTGCAATCTTCGGCAAAACAGGCCGCCGGAGGAAATGCGTATTTGACCGCCGGTCGCAATTTAGATGTTTCGCCAGACGGCAATTTTTCAAATTATTTAAATGCAAACGGCGCAATCGGCCAAAGTGGCACAAACCTCTGGGCAAGTATTTTATTGAAAAAAAACCAGAACAACGACAACGAAGTCCACGTCGGTTGGCACGGCGGCGGCTTGAATTGGTGCGAATCCTGCACGACCACAAAAGTTGCGGTCGGATATTTTGGGGCAAATTCAAACGTCGGAGGCCAACGTCGTTGGACTTTGCGGATCGGCAATAATTTTTACCCCACAGCCCAGCAAATCACTGCAAATCAGGAAGTTTTTGCAGCCGTTCAGTTTTCATTTTCTGGAAATGCCGACACCGTGCGGCTGTATTTGAACCCGGCGACGATCGGCGATGATTTGCCCGCAGCGCCGACGTTGGCCATCGTTTCACCCATCAATTTGGAGTTTCGACACGCCTATTTTTACCTCGGCGACGGGCCAAATTTTGGCGGCGCGGACGAATTTCGGATGGCCGAAACGTACCGCTGCGTCGCCCCCGATGCTCAAGTTTTGGTCAATCAACCACCGACGGCCGCGATGATTGCGACGCCGATTTCGGGGCAAAAACCGCTCGCAGTTTCGTTCAACGGCACGGCTTCGTCCGACCCGGAAGGCCCCATTTCGAGTTACGTTTGGCACTTCGCCGATGGCTCGCCGGATGCCACCGGCGCGACGGCCAACCATGTTTTTTCGGCCATCGGCCAGCACAACGTTTCGTTGACCGTCGAGGACAACACTGGGCTGCAACACACTGTTTTTCAACCGATTACGGTTTTGGATGAAAACAACACGTTCCCCTGCCAGACCAGTTTTTCACTTTTGCAACAAGCGAGTTGCGGACAAAATAATGGGCGTTTGCAAATCAACAACCGCCCCGAAAACATCCAACTTTTGAACGCCCAAAACCAGCCGATGCCTTTGACAAATGGCTGGCAATATTTGAATTTGCCGACAGGCGTTTACCAATTTTCTGGGTCGAGCGCGAACGGCTGTACCGATACTTTTTCCCTGAAAATTCCGGTGGACAGCACGACTTGCGCGGGTTGGCAGCCGACAGATTGCGCGATGAAAATCGGGATGAATTTGACCGGTTTGGCCGATTGGACAGCCGAGCGACCGTTCCGAAATTTGTTCAAACAGGTGCGCGAGGAGACCATCACTTGGACTGCCGACTGTTTTTGCTGGAACTCGAACGTGTCCGACGAACTTGTTTTTGATGCCAACGGCTACCCAACTTCGCTGCCGCAAACTACCTCGGCGGGCACGACTTTTATCCGTTGGGTGATGTCGGCGGAGGGCGGCGCGTTGGAAAATGGGCAGGATTATGTCATTTTGTACGACGGCGCGGGGACGATTCAATTATTTGGCGACGTGTCAAATGTGGTGGCGACGGCGGGGCGCATCCAATTTCACGTCAACGGTTCTGGAAATATTTTCATGAACCTAATTGCCTCAACTGCAGGCAATTACATCAAAAACATCCGAATGTTGCGGCTCGCTGACGAGGCCATCAATTTGAATACTTACCCATTTCACGACGAGTTTTTAAATAAATTAAAACCGTTTTCCTGCCTCCGGATGATGGATTGGGGCGTGACGAACGGCAGCCCGCATATTTTGTGGGCGAACCGGGCAAAAACCACCGACCGAACTTTTGGAACCGAGCGCGGCGTGCCCTACGAAATGATGATAAAATTGGCGAACAAAATCGACAAGGATATTTGGGTCTGCGTGCCGCACGAGGCCGACGATAATTTTATCCAACAAATGGCCTTGCTTTTCAAAAACCAACTTGAACCGGGACGGAAAATTTACCTCGAATATTCGAACGAAGTTTGGAATTGGCTTTTTGAACAAGCCCATTTTAATGACCAAAACCGCCCGGAAAACCTCGGTTACGGCCGTGCCTACGCCGAAAAAGCCAAGCACGTTTTTCAAATTTGGTACACCGTTTTTGGCGGCGAGGCACCGGCGCGGATTCAGCGGGTTTTGGGGATGCAACTGACTTACAATTATTTGAACGAGCAAATTTTGTCGCAAATCGACCCCGCGGACTGGGATTGCGCCAGCCCAACCTTTTATTTTGGCCTCGACCGGTCGCCGTCGGGCAACCCAGTTTTGAACGCATCGAGCACGGCGGAGGATGTTTTGGAAAATTCCAAAAATGCGTGGCTTGGAGTTCTGCCAAATTGGCGGGCGGATTACGGGCAGGTAAAATTGTTCGGCAAAAAAATCGTGGGTTACGAAGGCGGGCAGCATTTCACCGATTTTCAAACACATCCGTACCAACAGGCGATGTACGAATCTTATCGGCATCCAAAAATGTACGAATTGTACAGCCGCGTTTTGGACACGGCTCGGACGCTGGGCAATTCGATGGCCTGCGCGTTTTCAAATGTGAGTGGGCAAAATGATATTTATGTTTTTGGGCACCTCGGCGACATCGAAATTTTGCCGCCATTTTACGGCTCGGCGATTCGCTACGAAACACTTTTGGATAAGATAAAAGATTGTGCATCAGGAAATTGCGTCAAACCAGCGGGCACAAAAGAAATTTTTCAATCGCCAACATCCGTACTTTTGCGCTGGGACGACAGCGGCGCGTCGGAGTACCAAATCCAGTGGAAAGTCGAGGGCGGTGCATTTCAAATTATCACGACCAACAAAAACAGCCACATTTTGACAGGCTTGATTCCCGGAAAAACTTACCAATGGCACGTCCGGGCGCACTGCACAAATTGGACGGCGTACTCGGCGTACCGTTATTTTTTCACGCCAGTTTCCGGAAATTGCACGCGACCGACGCAACTTTTCACCTCACGCATTACGGCCAGCACGGCCATTTTGACATGGGAACCGCAGCCGGGCGTCGTGATTTACGAAGTCAGTTTTCGGAAAAAAACCACGACGGTTTGGACGGTTTTGACCACGACAAATACCATTTTGGCACTTTCAAATTTGATGGGCGGGACAAATTACGAATGGCGTTTGCGGGTTCAGTGCGCTGCGGGTTGGACGCCTTTCAACACGCCAAACGTGGTTTTCAAAACAAAAGCGATTGCAAAATTTCAAGATTTGGAACGTGAAAACGATGCGCTTGAAATTTTTGAAAATGAAAATCTGCTCGTTTTTCCAAACCCGACGGCGGGAGAATTTGCGGTGGATTTGGAAACGGACGTGCCGGGCACGTGCCGTTTGTCGGTTTCAGATTTGGCCGGGCGGGAAGTTTTTTCCAAAAAAGAAATATTGGAAACTGGTTCTAACTTGTTGAAAATCAATCTTTCAGATTTTCCGACGGGGACTTTTGTTTTGAAAATTGAAATGCCGGGAGGTGGGATTTTGACGGAAAAAGTGGTGGTCGTTCGCGATTGATTTTGAAATGGAATTTTGAAAAAATTTGAAATCTGAAAGTTTTCAATTTGTCAAAGTTGAATTAAGTTTGACCGATCAACATTCGTTTTCAAAAACCAACCACCAACCAAATGGATCGTTTTCAATTTATCTGTCAGCCTTTGGAAGGCAGCCGACCGGGCATCGTTTTGCCACTTTTTAGAAAAAACGGGATTTCGTGGACGCCCAAACATTTGTTCCGCGCATCGTATGTTTTCATCGCCAATTTTTTCACGGGAATCGGTCTATCGATTTGGGAAAATTACCGTTTTGGCAAAAAAATCGCCGCCACCGAACTGCCCGAACCGCTCGTTTTTATCATCGGACACTGGCGCAGCGGCACGACTTTGCTCCACAATTTGATGTCGATGGACAAACGTTTTGGCTATTTGTCCAACAGTCAGGCACTTTTGCCGAACGCCATGTTTATCAAAAGCCGCGCGATCCGGGGCATCGTGGATTTTCATTTGATGCCAAAACGACCGATGGACGACGTGATTTTGACGCCCGAAAGTCCGCAAGAAGAGGAGTTTGCGTTGACTAGTTTGTTTGGCGAAGGCGCGTATTTGGGTTGGTATTTTCCGAAAAAATTTGCCCAATATTTTGAAAAATATGGCCTGCTCGAAGGCATGACTTCCGACGAAAGAGCCTCGTTTTCAACACATTATAAATGGTTGGTGAAAAAAATGACGCTCGCAAACGATGGCAAACCATTGGTTTTGAAAAACCCGGTGAACACGGGTCGCGTTGCGATGCTGCTCGAACTTTTCCCGAACGCCAAGTTCGTTTACCTCGAACGCGACTGTGCCGAAGTCTATCTTTCGACGCTGCGGCTGCACACCAATTTGGTGAAACAATTCAGTTTTCAGGACACGTTGCCGGAGGATTTGGAAAATTTCACCATCAATTTTTACAAAAAAATGGTGCAAAAATATGAATCTGAAAAAGCACTGATTCCGCCCGGCCAATTGGTCGAAGCGACTTATCAAGATTTGACAAAAAACACCCTCGAAACCGTCCGGCGGATTTATGAAGACTTGAAATTGCCCGATTTTGAGGCCGTGCAGCCCATTTTTGAAAATTATATGGAAGGCCAAAAAAGGGATTACCGCCCCGCGAAATACCAGATTTCGGATGAAAAAGCCGAAGAATTGCGAAAATCCATGTCTGGCAATTGAATTTTCCAAATATCTCAATATTCAAATATCTCAATCTCACAAGATGTCTGAAATCACTTCCCTCGCCCACGCCCACGACTGCCTCACGGAACTCCCCGACCGCATCGCACCCAAAGAAATCCGCGATTTGCACCTCGTCGACGACAAAAAAGCAGTCGCGGCGGTGGCTGCCGAGTGGTTGGCCATCGTCGCTGCAATTGTCGTTTGTCAAATGTTTTGGCACCCGGTTTTGTATTTTTTTGCGGTGATTTTTATCGCTGCCCGGCAGCACGCCCTTTTGATTATCCTGCACGATGCCTCGCATTTCATCTTTTTGACCAATAAAAAATGGAACGATTGGGTCGGAAACGCCTTTTTGGGCTGGCCGACATTTGTCAATGTGCAAGGTTTTCGGTGTTTTCACAGCGAGCACCACCGCCATTTGAACGACGAAAAAGACGGCAACCGCGAACTTTGGAACACCCACAACGAACACGGGGACTTGAACGAAATGTGGGTTTTTCCAAAAACTGCACTCGGTTTTTTGGGCGTAATTTTTTGGCGGGTCATGTCCGGCACGGGTGTGGTTTGGATTTTTCGGGGCATGATGGCGGCGATTTTGCCGTCCGCCCGCGCGCGAATTGGTTACCCGATTGCGCAGGCTGGGGGGCAAATTCTTTTTTACGCGCTGCTCGCTGGCGCGTTTTCTTACTGGAATTTGTGGTTGGAATTTTTCATGTTTTGGGTCGTTCCGTACTGCACTTGGCACGTCGCGATTCAATATATCCGTATTATTTGCGAACACAGCGCGGTAAAAACCACCGAAGAACCGTACAACATGACCCGCACGACCATCCCAACTTTTTTGGAACGCCTTTTCATCCTCCCACGGAACATCGGTTACCACCACGAACACCACTGGCATCCGGGGATTCCTTTTTACAATCTGCCGGAATTGCACGAGCGGCTGGAAGCAAAAACCAATTTTGGAAAATTTGGCAACGTGACGCACAGTGTTTTTGAGTCGGTGCGCGAGTGCGTCAAGGCGTGATTTTTGCCAAAAAATCATCTTTCCGCCGCCGCGAAATCTCGATTTTCGAGCCGTCCGACATTTCGGCGTAGCCACCGTCCGTTTTGATGTACCGCCGCAAATGCCCCAAATTGATTGCAAAACCCATTTTTGGATTTTTTTTGTCCCAGATAAAATCTGTCCGCCCGGTCGCTTTGTCCATCAAATAAAAACCGCTGCCGAAAAGCTATTTTCCACCATGTTCTGTGGCCTCAAAACCGAGCCATTTATTGGCAAAAAAACTGCCCATATTTTTTTGGTGGGCAATATTTAATGCAGTCAGCGGCACGACGGGCGAGCGTTTTAAAGAAAAAAACTAGATGCCTTCGTCGCGCGGGCAAACCCAAAAATTGCTGTCGCGGTCGACAAAAGTGGCGGCCTGCACGCCGTCCGGCCACGACAAATTCCAAAAATCAAGTTTCGTCGCCTGCCGATTTTGAAGGTCAAAAACGGCTGCTTTTCCAAAATAACTTTGCAAAAAAAGGAGGCTGTCGGGCAGGCAAATCGGCTGGGTGTGGTGGCCACGTTTCCAATTCAACGGGTCAATTTGGTGCAGCAAAAACGCGGTCGTCGTTTTCGTCGGGTACAGCCGATGCGTCGAGCGGGTGTTGGAAACAGTGTGCCAAATCGCAATCCAACAAACGAGTGACGGCGGGTTCATTTTGGGCGGCATTTCATTTTCAGGGATTTCGGGTGACAAAACCGAAAACTCACAGGGAATCGGCGATTTTGGCTCATAAAATTGGATGCCAGCGGCTCGATTTTGTGGCAAAACAACATTGGCGGCAGCGCGGACGGTGTGAATTTCGCGCCCATGCAAAAAATCACGGCTAACGGCACCGCCGACGAGACCCAAAATTTCAACGAAATCGACGACCAACCTGCAAAAGGCGAGAATTTCTACCACTTGCAATTGGTTTACACCGACGGTTCGGTTGCATTTTCAAATGTTGAAAAATTGCAGTTCCCGATTTTCGCAGGAGTTGGAATTTTCCCAAATCAGGCATCAGACAATGTGGTCGTCGCGCTCGGCGATTTCTCGAAATCGGCTGCGACCGTCCAATTGGTTAACGGTTTGGGCAAAATCGTTTTGGAAAAAACGGCCACGCCTGGCACCGAAACCCTCTCGATCGAAATCTAAAACTCGGAAAACGGCTTGTACCAAGTTCGTATTTCAGGAAATGGCCAACAGACGGAAGTCCGAAAATTGGTGGTCGAAACCAATCGTTGATTTTTTTAAAATTTATTATTTAAGTGTAAAGTTTTAAATAATATCAAGAAAGCGTGTTGTAAAACGCGCTTTTTTTTATTTTTAGAAACAAAAAAAGCTTCATTTTAAGAAAAAAGGTTCAGAAAATGCGGCTTTTTTCATTCGGTTTTAAAATGACTTGAATTTCTAAATTTGAATTTTCGCCGAAAAATTCTCTTCAAACTCGTTTTCCATTTTCATCTTTGACCGTTCAAAATCTACTATCATTCCCGATAAAAATCGGGATGTCATTTCATTCCAAATTCAAAAATCGTAAATCAAATTATGGCTCGACTCACTGGTTTTTCCCGATTGATCATCACCCTCGTCATCGTCGCGGGATTGTTTTTTTTGGCCAGAAAATTTCTGCCACAACTCGGGTTTGGCGGCAGCGATCCGGCTGTTGCCACCCAAACCCAAACTTCGCCAGGCGGCGGAACTGATATTTCGACAGCTCCCTCGCCAAGTTCTGCAAATTCTGCGCCCGCCGCAGGCACCTCGGTTGGCGGCACAAATTGGGCAGCAAAACCATTTAATTACACCGCAACCGCTCCGACTGGTGGTAAATTAAAAGGCGTCGTCGAACTCGGCGCGACGGGTTTTAATTCTTTTATCGTAAGAATTGACGGTCAAAAAAACTGGAAACTTGAAAAAGCGGAATACGGCGCGAGCCTCGTTTATGAAAAATTGGCGACCGACGACGACATCCGACAAGGCCTGAAAAGGTACATCGCCGACATGCTGGCTTTCGGCGTTGGCCCCGGCGACATTCATTTTGTCATTTCTTCCGGCGCAAAAAAAGTGGAAATCACCGGCAAAATCATCGAAACCCTCCGCTCCATGAAATACGTGGTGAACGAGGTGACGCCCGAACGGGAAGGCCAATTGGCTTTGAAATGTGCGTTGCCAAAAAGTTATGAAGGCCAAGCGTTTGTCGTGGACATCGGTTCGGGCAACACCAAAATTTCGTGGATGAAAGGCGGCGCGGTCACGGCTTTCGAGGCACCCGGCGCGAAATATTTTCAAAACGGCATGACCGACGACGCGGTCTACAATCAGGTAAAAGGGCTGGCCAACAACATCCCCGGCTCGGTTCGTGGCACCTGTTTTATCATCGGCGGCGTACCGTTTGAACTTGCCAAGCAAACCCGCAGCGGAAAAGAACGCTACACCGTACTCAAATCGCCCGCCGGGTACAACGCCGAGGGCGAAAAACAACGCGCCGGATTGAATATTTACCGGGGCATCGCCGACGCTACCGATTGCCGGCAGTTTGTTTTTGATTGGGATGCCAATTTTACAATTGGATTTTTGCTGGGACTTTGATTTTTTATTTTATCAATTCTTAAAAACGGTGCGAATTGGGGAACTCCAGTTCGCGCCGTTTTTCTTTTTGAAAACTAATTTTTAGGGCAATTTGAACCAGAAATCAAAAACGCCAATCAATTTTTGGCAAAAAAAACCGGGGCAAATTGCCTCGGTTTTTTTTTCGCCAAAAATGGAGGGCGAAATCGGTTGACGGTTTTTGGGAAAATATTTAAACAAAAAAAATATTTTGCGGATGCTTTGACGGACAAACAATCGCCGTACTTTTTCGGGCGATTTCCCACCGGAAATTTTACGATTCACTTTCATCCACAAAACGAATATTTTTTTATGAAGAAATTTTTACCATGGCTTTTGCTGTTGGTTTTCGCAGGGTATGCTTATTGGGCTGTCAATTATTGGCATTGTTACAAATGCCAATGTTGCGCCGGTGCGCCGCCCCCCGTTGCCATCCAATCTTCGGGCATCCCGAATTTTTTATGGAATGCCGACCGACCCGAACCCGATTCCAATTTTTTGAATTGGAAAAAAGCACTGCTCGCAAAAGGTGGGCAGGGTGACACGCTTTTCATCACAGGACTTTTCCGCGCAGAAGAAACTGCAAAATCCAAAAAACTTGACCTCGGATTGGCGCGGGCGAATTTTTTGGCCAGTTTGATGCCGCCCGAAATTCCGGTCAGCCGGATCAAAACTGCCTCGAAATTGGTGAAAGACAGCCTCACCGCGACCAGCAAAGCGATGGAATCTGTCGAATTTTCATGGCGAAAAATGGTTTTGAAAAAAGAGGAAGGGGCAATTATCGAGTCCGACAACGACGTGACTTTTTTGTTTCCATTCAATTCGACGGAAAAAGACCACGACCCAAAAGTGGACGATTACCTGAAAAATTTGGTGGAAAAACACAAAACCACGACCAACACATTTATAATCGTTGGCCACACGGACGATGTGGGCGAGCCGCCAAAAAACGTTGCGCTCGGTCTCGGTCGGGCAAATTCCATCAAAAATATGCTCGTCAAATTTGGCATTGCCGCCGACCGGATCAAAACCGATTCGAAAGGCGAGGCCGAACCGCTGGCCGATAATTCAACCGAAGACGGACGGCATCAAAACCGACGGGTCGTTTTGACGGTCAGCAAATAAATTGAGGGCTCGGCGAGAAAAAGGTATTTTTCAGAAAAATGTCCTTTTAAAAATTATTTTTCAAAAATTAAAAATTTAAAATCATGTTTTCTACCATCATATTTTTATCAACTTTTAAAGAAGATTTGCCGATTGGTTTGGCATTGACCATCGTCCCACTCGTTTTGGGCATGATCGCTGCATTTTTTTGGTTTGATGTCACCGGTTTGAAAGAACAAATCCGGGCGTTGACCGAGGACAAAAATTTGCTGACTGACAAAACGACAAAGCAGGAAGCCGAAATCACCGACCTCCGCGTGCGGCTTTCACAGGCCGAGGCCGAAGTCGAATACGAACAGAAACAAATCAGGGATTTGAAAAACGCGATGATTACTTTGAATGTTGAATTGGAAGGGTTGCGGCCAAAAAAATCCTAAATTGGTTCAGGTCAAACGCATTAAAATTTCAAAAACCCGTAGGGTTGGCATTTAGGTAGAAAATCGAAGTGCGTTTTATTAAAAATGCCGTAGGAATGGCATTTT
>JANNMS010000190.1:0-9727 GCA_031398055.1 Saprospirales bacterium
CTTTGGCTATAGACCCCGCACAGCCCAACACCACAATCGGAGAATTTGCCGCACTGATTTCCATGCTCGGTGGAAATCATAACCGAAAAAAGGTCGGAATCCAATCAATTTGGTTGGGCTTACAACGGTTTGAAACCATAAAACACGCTTTCACGGCATTTGCTTCCGGTTAATAAAGCAGGACACTAACGATTGCAAGCAATCACATTAAACTTTTTTAACCCCAAAACTTACAAATCATGAGGCGAGGACGCCAACAACGGCAGTTGATCAAAGCACTTGCAACATATTTTCCGCCGCCAGCCGCCCAGTTTCCGCCCCACCATTCATGTAACCTTGAAAATCCTCGGAGCAATGCTCGCCTGCGAAATACAGTTTTCCGACCTTTTTGAATTCATTTCCATTGATGGAACTGTACTGCCCCACCAAATAACAGGCATAACTGCCCAACGACCACGGGTGCGTCGGCCACATAAAACGCGCAGCGATGTTGTTGTAATGCGATTGCGTGCCGGGGAAAAGTTGGTTCAGTTTCGGCAAATAAATATTCGCCTGCGATTGCGGCGTGCCATTTCCCAAATTCAAACCAGTTTGCCCGCCGGTGTAAACGGTGTATCCGCCCTTCGTCCCGCCCTGCAATTGCGTGTGGTCCCAGCCCGATTGCAAACCGTTGTCGCTGAACGAATAACCCGTGTAGCCGAGCGTCCGCCACTGCCGGTTCGTGAAACCGAGAAACAGTTTAGAATTCGTACCGTAACCGAGGTTTTCGATGGCAAAAGTTTTCCACGCCGGCAGGTCAAAATTGAAATCCACTTGCCGCAATTTGGTAAAAGGCATGGTGAGCAGCACGACATCGGCCACTTTTGTGCCGCAATTGCTGAAATTGAGGTGGTATTTTCCATTGATTTTTGAAATGGATTGCAGCGCAGTGCCCGTCGTGATGTGGCATTCGTACAGGTCGGCAAGTTTTTTCGTGATTTTTTGGTTGCCGCCCACGACTTTGTACCGCTCGTCGCTGATGCCAAAAATGTCAAATTTCCCACCAGACGTGTCAGGCGAAAACAGGTACAAAAAATTGATGGAAGTCTGCACACCGCTCGACAAACCAAACTCGGTTTCGTACGCAGTTTCGAGCAGTTCTTTTATCCAACCGGTCATCCCGATTTGGGTCAAATATTCCGAGATGCTCAATTGGTCGAGTTGCCCAAAAGCCGCGCCGTTGTCCAAACTGTCGATATCCGCCTGAATTTGCACCGCAAACGGTTGAAAAGCGGCAATCACCTGCGCCAAACTGCGGTTTTGTCCATTGAAAAAATACTTGTCTTTTATCAATGAAGTCTCCGACGGCGATTCCATGTCGAGCAGCGGCAGGTTGAATTCAGAGGCCAAAGCCAACATATCCTCGTGGCCGGAGTCGATAAATTCCCCGCCGTTTTCCGTCGTCAAACCGCTGCCAATCAAATTTTGGACAGAAAAAATGCGCCCGCCCGTCCGGTTCGCACCTTCGTAAATTTCAAAATTGGTAAATCCTGCGTTCGCCAAAGTGTGCGCCGCGTTCAAACCCGCGATGCCTGCGCCGACGATGATTACCTTTTTTTGGTCGCGGTCGCCCGCAAAATTTTTAGTCCCCGACGTGATTTTCAACAGCTCATCATCTTTTCGGCAACCGTTGGCAAGTGTCGCCAACCCGGCAAGCGCACCCAATTTCCCGGTATCGCGTAGGAATTTTCGGCGGTCGTAATGCCTTCCGGCGGCAGATTCATAGATTTCGAGTGGGTCATTTGACGTGTTTTTTTGCTCGGCGGCGAGTGCGGTTTTGAATGCTTTTCGAAGCATTTCAATCAGCGGTGTTCTTGATTTTTTCATTCGGAAGTGTAGTTAATCAGTGAAAAAATGGGAAAAAGCGTGCTTTTTGAACAGAAAAATTAAAAGAAAAAACCAACGGGTTGGCAAGTGTTTGAGGTGACGAATTACAAATCTATGAATTTGAAAGAAAGAAAAAGCATAAAAAAATCCCCCGGTCGCGTGGCTGACCGGGGGATTTTTGTTTAAAAGCGGTTGTTTAAATTTTAAAAATAGAAAATTATTTCAGAAAGATTTGGAACTGAAACCTTACGATAAAGCAGGCCAGTCCAACTGCTTAAATATTGTTAAACTGGAAATTTAATGTCGGGTGAAATTTCTTCCAGCCGAGAGTCTCAAATTTTGAGACCCTTAAAATTCTATCTTTGATTTTGAAAATCTAAATTCCTAACATTCACATCCAAAATAACATGAACCACACTGAACGCACCCGATTACTTATCCGCATGGCTGATATGTTTCGTAGAAAGGCCGCAGGAACATCAGAAGAACTGCAAGAAAGATTGGGGATTTCACGGGCTACTTTTTTTCGATACATCGAAATGTTGGAAGAACATGAAAAACGGCCAGTCGTTTACGACAAAACAAACCGTCGGTATCAATTTCAGGAATTTAAACCCACAGGCAAATCAGAATCTTCGCCTAAGCCATTTTCGGGGGTGGGGGGGCAATTGAAAAAAATTTACTCAAATAATCTTTAAAAGATTTTTTGGATAAAATTTAAAGTCTCAATTTTTGAGATGGTCAGGATTAAACCTTGCAGCAGGTTTTGCAAAGCCAATTACACAGGATGGGCTGATTGCCTTTTTTGATCGATTTTGTCCATCCAGATTTCCTCACCCTCACAATTTTTTCTGTTATGAAAAATTATCAATCTACTCGAAAAGCGTTTGGAGCAGTTATCTATTTCGGGCTGGCCCTGCTGGCTGTTTTTTTAAATTCTACTGCCTTTGCACAAAGTTTTTGTGGCACTACTGGTAGTGCGGGCTCAATTGGAGAGATTCCGGGCAATATTACTGTCCCATCCAATGCACCGCCTATTTATCTGAGGATTTATGTCCATTCTGTTGCCATGGATGATGGCTCGGATGCGCCAACTGTCGAAGCGATAAAACAGTCAATTAATATCCTTAATGCTGATTTCGCTGCCCGAAACATTTTTTTTGTATGGGAATGTGGTATCATACCTATAAATAGCACTGCTCTTTACAATGTAACGTCAGATGAAGGTTTTTCCTGTGGATTGTCGCAGTATTCCAGTCACGACGATGGAATAGATATTTTTATTGGAAGCGATGACGCTCCTGCTGCTGCCGGGGCAATAGATGTTCCGAGCAAAGCATTTATCATAAAAGGCACATTTGAATGTACTGGTGTATCAGATTTTGTTTTATCCAAAACAAAAGTGATTTCCCACGAAATGGGGCATTGCTTAGGATTATGGCATACCCATCATGGTGCGGAGGGTGCTCCAGACTGCAATGGCATGGAGCCGGATCCAGATCAATGTCCGGAGAAAAAAGATGGTTCAAACAGTGCAAGTTGCGGCGATTATATTACCGATACGCCTGCCGACCCCAGAATTGAAACTTGCTACGACACGGATGGCAACCTGTGTACCTATGATATCGCAGATGGTTTTTCGCCGAATATGCAGCAAATCATGTCTTATACGCATGCTAATTGCATGGTTGAGTTCTCCGAAAGACAAGCACACAGAATGCGACAAATGATTCTTGTTTTATCACCCGATTTACAGCACTGCATAATTGAAGCAGATCAAATTACCACAACAATCGTAACTAACACGACATGGACAACAGCCAACACGCCAAACAACGGCAATTTTATCCTAAACGAAGATGTAACAATAGAATTTGGAGCGACTCTGACAATCAATCCAGGCGTAATTGTCCGTTTCGGGGAGCAGAATAAATTGATAATAAAACCCAATGGCCGACTAATACTTCTCGGAACTTTGACAAGCATGGGTTGTCTGGGGGTAACTTGGCAAGGCGTAAAAGTTTGGGGGAGTGGACCCTCACAATCACAATATCCAAACCAATTTACTGGGAGTTATCATCAAGGACGAATTGTATGTAGGCCGGGTTCTTTGATTGAAAATGCCGCAGAAACAGGCATCGAATTGTTTGGCCCAACTTATGAACTTTCTGGCGGCCAAATCCAAAGTACCGGCGGAACTATTAAAAACTGTCCAATTGGAGTACAGTTTGCACCGTACCAAAACTTTTGGCCATATCCAACCGGTAATTTATCTGGGCCAACTGGTTATGCAGGGTGGTTTTCAGGTTCGGTGTTTCTGGCTGATGATGATTTTCCCAAAAATAGTAGGCTGAATACATTTGTAGAGATGGTGAGCGTAAACAGCCCTACTTTCTATGGTTGTTCGTTTGTTAATGATAGGACTATCACCAGCACGGATTTTTTCAGTTGGGGGACTGGGATTTCTGCCAATGATGCGGGTTTTACAGTCACTGGAAAATTGACGCAATACTCTATTATACCCATCCCGACCGCTTTCGAAGGGCTTGGTTATGGTATTTTCACGGATAGAATTGTCAAAGGGCAACCTTACAGCGTTACTCAAACAAATTTTTCAAAGTGCTTCTATGGAATCCGCAATCGCTCTGTTGGTGGAGGCACCATCGTTGGAAATTCTTTTGAACTGGGTGAATTGCCTACTGGTGGTGGGGTAAGCCCACAAGTTGGGGTGCTTTTTGATACCGATGTTCCCGGTTTTACTTGTGAAGAAAACTATTTTACAAACCCTTCCGGCGGGAGCAGTTTCGAAACCTACGGCACTGTGTGCACAAACACCGGGGATGCCAACAAAACTATCCGCCGAAATACTTATGATGGTTTATATGCCGGAAACCTCGCCGACAAGGTTAACAACAATGAAATGGCCGGCGGTGTCGCACGCGGGGTGTATTATGAATGTAACAAAAATTACGATGCCATTGCTTCCGATTTTATCGTATCCAGTGCGCCTGGGGTAAAACGAGAGCAGGGTGTGGCAGTTTTTAACCCAAGTAATGGCCAAGTAATCGGCTATCAAGCAGCAGAGAATGTTTTTTCCGATTCTCCCGACCCGCTTGATTTTTACAACGATGGACTGTCAATAAATTATCGTTACGACCAATTTGGCGCAAATGAAGAACCAATTAATTTTGCTGGGCCATTTTTTAAATTTCCAGCACAATTTCAAAATTCATGTCCTGCTTATTGCCCACCACCGTGTGGTGGAGAAGGCGAATTGGCCAATATAAAAAACAACTTTCACACCACCCGGACTGCATTTCAGGCACTTAAAGCAGATTATGCAGTTAATCCAACCGGGCAGAAAGCAAGGCAACTGGATTATTACCAAAGAATCATGGACGAATCGGCATACATCATTGTATTGCACGAGCAAAACGACACCCTTTCGTTCAACAATGACACTTTGAATACTTGGATTGCCAATTTGGCAAGTCTTGAAGGGGATATTTGGTTAGCAAATAGGTTGCTCCATGCCGGGCAGGCAACAACCGCAAAAAATTTATTGGATGCTTCCGTGACCAAATACCAACTGGGCAGCGAGGAACAGGCCGATTTGTCCAACTACAAATCCTTGATAAATCTGCTCGATGGGAAGCCGATTTATCAACTTGACGCGGCTACCCTGCAAGCACTGGAAGCCTATCTCTACATTTCATATCCGCACACAAAATCTTGGGCGAGGAGCATTGCAACCCTGTATGGCCAGCATTTTCCACCGGAATTTGAAGTGCCAACTATCGAAAGGGGGCAAACGGATAAAGAACTACCTGTTGAAAATGGGAAACAAGGTTCTTGGCTGAAAGTGCAACCCAATCCAGCAAAAGATTTTGTAAATTTCACGGTTTCGCTGCCCGACTCAAATGTTGAAGCCACCGTTTTTGTCTATGATTTAAATGGGAAATTGATATTTCAACAGGAGGAAACAACCAGAACTGCAACTTTTCATTGGGATTGTGGAAGAAGTCCTTCTGGGATTTATTTTTATAAAGTGCTGACCAACACTGCCTTTCAACAATCTGGAAAGGTATTTTTAGAAAAATAATATTTTTCTTCATTTGCCCCACAAACAGCGAAATCTGTTTGTGGGGCTTTATATTTTAAAGTCATGCGTTACCTATTTTTTCTGTTTTTTCTATTTTACGGCTTTATTTCCTCTGGTCAAATTGGTTTCAATAAATCTTATGACCAATCCAATTTGAGTTTGTTTTATGGGGGCATTGAGACTTCAAATGACACGCTAATTGTTTATGGGCTATTCATTGACTCGGTGGAAGGCAAAGCAGGAATGTGCCTGACTTTTATGGACACACTGGGCAATGTGCTGCATGAAAAAAAACATAAGGATAGCCTTGGCGATGAATTTACCATTTTTTATATGCAAACCTTTATTAAACTTTCAAATGGTACAGGGTATGTGGGAATTGGACAATTATTTAAGCGCGATGGCTATTTCGCCAAATTTGACAATGTTGGCAACCTGATTTTGTTTCAGGAATATTCAGATTCGACCACCACATTGGGTTATCAAACATTGCAGCAAATCATTGAATTAAAGGATGGCTTTTTAATTGCTGGCTCGGATGCCTCCTCTACGCTTGATATTTTTGTGATGAAAGTTGATTTCAATGGAAAAATTAAGTGGAAAAAAAGGTATGGCCGACCGGATAGGTTTAACCTTTTCGGGAGTTTTTTGATACTGAATGACAATGAATTTGTAATTGGTGGTGGCACAACCCACGACCCAACGAGTGTCCCGCTCAATCAAATCCGAAATACAAGCAGAATTTACGCAATTGATTCCCTCGGTAACTTAAAATGGGAATGGGAATCGGAATTATCATTAGAAGAACCCGGTGTTGCACAACTTTCCAAAACACCAGAGGGGAATTGGGTTTATCGAAGCGGGAGGGGCTGGTACAATGCAACTTACAATGAAATATCCATACAACCCACCTTCAATATCCGGGACAAAGATTTCAATCTCATTAAAAGGGACACTTTTGGCGTAGCCGATTTTCCGATAAATGGTTTTCAAAATGCTATTAGATTAAGAAATGGTGATTGGTTCGCGGTTGGGGTCAAGCCAGTTATTTATCCAACGAATCCCCCCGTTCCAGAATACAATGCGCTTACTGGTTGGATGTTGCGGTTGGACAAGGACATCAACCAAGTTTGGAGCAGGGTGGATACTTCTTTTTGGAGCAAGGAAGACGGCTCGGAAAACTATTTATGGGATGCTGTCGAACTGCCAAGTGGCAGCATTGTCGCCTGCGGATATAACCGGACGGATATTCCAGTTGCAAAACTGTGGGGCTGGGTCATAAAAGTGGGCAGCGACGGGTGTGTTGATACACTGGGCTGTCATTCTGTGGATGCTGTTGAAATTGAAAATTTGAACAATACAACAAAAATTTATCCCAACCCGACACCATCCATCATCAATATAAAAAATGAAAAAATAGGCAGTTGGGATAGGATTGAAATTGTCAATTCAATTGGGCAGACCGCGAAAATCTTGAACCATCTGGATCAAAATCAAATTGATTTCAGCGGTTTTGAGGATGGGATTTATTTTTTAAGATTGGTTAAATCAGGTGCTTCAATCACCAAAAAAGTGGTGAAAAAGCAATAAAAGAACTGCTGGAAACAGAAAATCAAACTTTTTCCAACCCCAACTTTTTTCCCTCCTCCAACATTCGCTGAAACCCTTCCTCAAAATCGTTCGAAATCTCACCATCCAAAATCGCCTCCCGCACCGCAGTTTTGATGATGCCCACCTCGCGCGACGGTTCGAGGCCGAAAGTTTTCATAATCACATCGCCCGTGATTGGCGGTTGCCAAAGCCGCAGCCGGTCGGCCTCGGAAACTTCGGACATTTTCAATTTCAAATATTCGTAACCTTCGAGGTACCGCGCCATTTTGCGCTGGTTTTTCGTGGTGATGTCTGATTCGCAAAGTTTCAGTAGGTCATCGATGTCCTCGCCTGCATCAAAAAGCAAGCGGCGCACCGCGCTCGCGGTAACTTCTTCTTTCGTCACCGAAATCGGGCGGAGGTGCAGGCGCACCATTTTTTGAACGTATTCCATTTTCGAATCGGTCGGCAGCCGCAGATTTCTGAAAATCCGAGGCAACATATTTGCCCCAACCCACTCGTGGCCGTGAAATGTCCAGCCCGTTTCCGGGTCAAATTTTTTGGTCGCCGGTTTTGCGATGTCGTGAAAAAGTGCCGCCCACCGCAACCAAATATTCGTGCTCCGCGTGCACAAATTGTCCAAAACTTCGAGCGTGTGGTAAAAATTATCCTTGTGCCCCTGCCCATTCTTGAAGTCTACGCCATGCAAATTGGCGACTTCCGGCAAAATTATTTTCAACAGCCCGGTGTCAAAAAGCAATTTAAAACCGATGCTCGGCTGGCGGCACATCATGATTTTTTCGAGTTCGGTGGTGATGCGTTCTTTCGAAACAATCAAAATCCGGTTGCGATAAACCGAGATGGCCCGCAGCGTATTTTCATCAATTTTGAAACCCAATTGGTTGGAAAAACGGATGGCGCGCATCATCCGCAGCGGGTCGTCCGAGAAAGTTTGACCCGGTTCGAGGGGCGTTTTGAGGAGTTTTTCTTCCAAATGTTCGAGGCCGCCGAACGGGTCGATCAAACTGCCAAAATCGTTTTCGTTCAAACTGACGGCCAGCGCATTTATCGTAAAATCGCGCCGGTTTTGGTCATCTTCGAGCGTCCCGGAAAGCACTTCGGGTTTGCGGCTGTCGGTTTGATAACTTTCTTTTCGCGCGCCGACAAACTCGATTTCAAAATCATCGTGCTTCAGCATCGCCGTGCCGAACCGTTTGAAATGAGCAATTTTCGGACGCGGGTACATTTTCGCGGCTACCGTTTCGGCCAACAAATTGCCGTCGCCAACGCAAACAATGTCGATGTCTTTGCACTGCCGCCCCAGTAAACGGTCGCGGACAAAACCGCCGACGGCGTAAGTTGGAACGCCCAATTCTGCGGCAGCCGCGGCTATCGTTTCAAAAATCCGCCGTTCGCGTGGTTCGATTGAAAAAATCATTTTTTTTGGAACTATGAACTATGAACTATGAACTATGAACTATGAACTATGAACTATGAACTATGAACTATGAACTATGAACTATGAACTATGAACTATGAACTATGAATTATGAACTATGAACTATGAACTATGAACTATGAACTATGAACTATGAACATTACTAAAAGTGTTATTGAATTTTAGGTTTTTTTTCAATGTTCTTCTTTTTGGTTAAGATAGAACTTCTTATTAATTTCATTATCTCTTCTGCGTCTTGCTGGATTGATTTGTATTCTGTTTCACTTAAATAATCAGTCTTATAAAGCAGTTCGAGCCAGTATTGTGTTTCCGCTGTTTCTTTTTGTGCAATTGATAATTTGTGAATAAAATCATTATCGCTTTCTGCATTTTTTGATTCACGAACCATTGCACCCGGGTTCGTACCAGACCTTAAAATTTGTTTACTTAAAACAAACTCGTGCTTAGTTTCACTTAAATATTTGTACAATTTGATAATTCGAATCGCAAACAAGAAACTTTTGTCTTTAATTGGGTCAGCGTGTTCAGATTTGATGACATTTTCCATAATAAGATTTACATGATAAATTTAAATTAGTTCATAGTTCATAGTTCATAGTTCATAGTTCATAGTTCATAGTTCATAGTTCATAGTTCATAGTTCATAGTTCATAGTTCATAGTTCATAGTTCATAGTTCATAGTTCATAGTTCATAGTTCATAGTTCATAG
>JANNMS010000191.1:0-2515 GCA_031398055.1 Saprospirales bacterium
AAATGCCGTAGGCATGGCATTTTATCCGTGAATGTTGCTGCCAAAATGCCATGCCTACGGCATTTTTAATAAAACGCACTTCGATTTTCTACCTAAATGCCAACCCTACGGGTTTTTGAAATTTTAATGCGTTTGACCTGGTCGCCAAAGCACAAATATATCGTGTCGAGCGAAACGTCGTTGCTTTGCCCGATGTGCTGACCGACTTTTAAAGTCCCCGCCGAACAACTTCCGGACGGGCTGGCAACTTGAAAATTTGGCGTGGGAAGGTTTTTGATTTGCAGTTTTCCAAAGTTTTGGGAAAAAAGGGATGCCGAAAAAAGGCAAATTGGAAGCGCGAGGTAAAGTTGGATTTTCATTTTTTAAATTGAAAACGGGTTTAACAAATTCAGACCCGGAATGCCCAAAAAATCTTTTTCGTTTCGAGAAATCAAGGTCAAATTATGCACAATTGCTGTTGCACCGATAATTGAATCGCCCACTTTTGGCCTTTTTATTTTTCGAATTTCAATCGCTTTTTCAACGATGTCATCTGATAAAGGCAATTGTAAAAGGTTGGAAACGAACCGATTCGCTTTGATTTCAGCGGCTGGGTTTGGAAATCGAAAACCCAAAATTTCAATTTTTGAAATTACGGAAATCATGGCTTCGCCATTTTGAAGTGCATGATAAACCAAAGTAAAACCATTCGGCGGAAGCGTTCCATCCATAAAATAGATGGCCGTGTTCGTGTCTAAAATGTATTTCATTGAGGTTGGTTTTTAGTTTTCCCACATTTCGTCGAGTTGTTTATCCACGTCTTCGATGCCCATTTGAGGTTGGATGAAGCCCCAAAATTCTTTGAAATCTACCGCCGGTTTTGGGTTTTCATTTTCTCCCGGCAAATTTTCAATTTCACGAACCGCCTGCAATCCGTTGTTTTTTACCGGAAAAACTTTGACATATTCCAGCCCGCGAAGCAATTCCAAAATGAAATCAAACTTCGAAGGATTTTGGATTTCAATTAAAATTTGCATTTTTAATCAATTTTATGAAAGCAAAAATACCGCAACTTCCCGAAAGTTAATTCTTCTATTTTTGCCCCAATTTCGATTCGTTATTCAAAAATTCAAAATTTGAACTTACCACTCCGCATCGCCCGCCGCTACCTTTTTGCCCGTCGCGGCACGAACGCCATCAATATTATCACCGGAATTTCAGTGTTTGGAATCACCATCGGCACCGCCGCACTGCTTTTGGTGCTGTCCGTTTTTAATGGTTTTGAAGATTTGCTCGGCGGTTTGTTCGGTTATTTCAACCCGGAAATCAAAATCACGGCGACAAAAGGCAAGACTTTTTTGGCCGATTCGATTTCAATTTCAAAAATAAAAAACCTGTCGGAAGTGGATATTTTGAGCGAATCGCTCGAAGAAATCGCCTTTTTTGAATACGAAGGTTCGCAAGATTTTGGCACTTTGAAAGGCGTGGATGGCGCGTTTTCAAAAGTCAACGGCATTGATTCGACGATAAAAGAAGGCGGTTATTTTTTTGAAAATGAAATCTCGGACGACGGCGAAACGGCGAAAAAACAGTATGCCGTGCTCGGTGCCGGGATGCGCAACAAACTTTCGGTAAACGTGGACAACCCGCTCGCCGCCGTCCGAATTTACATGCCGCAGGAAAAATCGGCCTTGCTCGACCAACCTTTCAAAACCCGTTTTGCCTACCCTGCCGGGACGTTTGCGATTCAACAAGAGTTTGATAATCAATATGTTCTGGTCGGTTTGGATTTTGCCCGCGAACTTTTGGAAGCACCGCCCGGCACGGTTTCGTCCCTCGAAATTCGTTGCAAAACGGGCGCGGATGTGGATGCCGCCAAAACCAAAATCCGTGAAATTTTGGGTGAAAATTTTACCATCAAAGACCGCTACGAACAAAACGAGGCCTTTTTCAAAGTGATGAAACTGGAAAAATGGATGGGTTTTGCCATCACCGGTTTGATGCTGATTTTGATGTCGTTCAACATGGTCGGTGCACTTTGGATGATTGTTTTGGAAAAACAAAAAGACATTTCAATCCTCAAAAGCATGGGTGCGACCGACAAAATCATCCGAAATATTTTCCTCGCCGAAGGGCTTTTGCTCACTGCGTTGGGGATGTTGATTGGGTTGGCGGCGGCGGTGGGTTTGTATTTTGGGCAAAAAACCTTTGGTTGGGTGAGCATCCCGCAAGGATTTTTGGTCGAAAGTTATCCGATTGCGCTGCGTTGGAGCGATTTTTTGCCGGTCAGCGCGGTGGTTTTGGGGATTGGTTTGCTGGCGAGTTTGGTTCCGGCGGTGCGGGCGATGCGGGTTTCGGCGTATTCACATGAACTATGAACTATGAACTATGAACTATGAACTATGAACTATGAACTATGAACTATGAACTATAAACTATGAACTATAAACTATAAACTATGAACTATGAACTATGAACTATGAACTATGAATAGTTTATAGTTCATAGTTCATAGTTCATAGTTCATAGTTCATAG
>JANNMS010000198.1:0-35591 GCA_031398055.1 Saprospirales bacterium
ACCAATTACCCAATAACCAACCGCAAATCGTCAATTAAATCATCAACATCTTCTATTCCAACACTGAGTCGGATTAATGAATCGGTCAAACCGACTTTCAACCTTTCTTCTTTTGGAATGCTCGCGTGCGTCATGCTTGCTGGGTGCCCGATGAGTGATTCGACACCGCCGAGCGACTCGGCCAAAGAAAACAATTTCGTGTTGCTCAAAACTTTAAAGGCGTTTTCCATCGAATTGTTTTTCAAATCGAAAGAAACCATCGCGCCGAACATCCGCATCTGTTTTTTGGCGATTTTGTGGTTCGGGTGGTTTTTGAAACCAGGCCACCAAACTTGCCCAACTGCCGGGTGCGCTGCCAAAAATTCGGCAATCCGCGCCGCATTTTCGCAAGCACGTTGAACGCGAAGGTGCAAAGTTTTAATGCCTCTTAACACCAAAAAACAATCTTGTGGCCCCGGCACTGCACCGCACGCATTTTGTATAAAGTGCAGACGGTGAGCGAGTTCCGCGTCTTTTACAACCAAACAACCATGAATTACGTCCGAGTGGCCGCCGATATATTTTGTGGCAGAATGCAGCACGATGTCCGCCCCCAAATCCAACGGGTTTTGCAAAAACGGGCTGGCAAACGTGTTGTCCACACAAACCAAAACGCCCCGTTTTTTCGCAATTTCACAAATCGCGGCGATGTCCACAATTTGCAACATTGGATTTGTGGGCGTTTCAATCCAAATCAATTTCGTGTTTTTGGAAATCAATTTGCCCAATTTCCGGGCGTCCGACAAATCCACAAAACGGCTTTTTAAACCCCAATTTCCCCAAACCCGAACCATTTGCCGGTACGAACCGCCGTACAAATCATTGACTGCCAGTACTTCATCCCCACTTTTCAACAATTTCATCACCGCATCTTGCGCCGCCAAACCGGAACTAAAACAAATTGCTTCCGTCCCATTTTCGAGCGCGGCGAGGTTTTTTTCGAGAGCTGCCCGTGTCGGGTTTTGGGTGCGGGCGTATTCAAAACCTTTGTGTTCGCCGGGCGAGGTTTGCACATAAGTTGAGGTTTGAAAAATCGGGGTCATAATCGCCCCGGTGCTCGGGTCGGGTTCGATGCCCGCGTGGATAACTTTTGTTGCGAATTTCATTTATAAATGGTGAATGATAAATTTTGAATGATGGATAGCCATTCATTTTTTGAAGCGGCGAAGGTAGGATTTCCTGCTTTCCAAAAACAATTAACCAAACAACAACAGCCCTTCTTTTCCCTAAAATTTAAACAACTTTATAATTTTGCCCCTCGAAAATTCAATTTAGAAATCATCCCTCATCCCTCATTCCTCATCCCTGTAAATATGAATACTGTAAAAAACTTCCTCTTTTCCCTAATTTTTTTGGCTGCGGCGCAGGTTTCGCAAGCCGCCGACAGCACTTTTATTGACGTAAAATTGAAAGGCATCGCGCCCGGAACCGCAAAAATCGTGGGCGTTTTTGGCGACCAAAATTACATCGCCGACACCTCGATTGTGGATGCTGCCGGCCATTTTTCAATCAAACGTGAGCATCCGTTGCCCGCCGGTTTTTATACTTTTTTGTTGCCGGGACAGAAAAATTTCGCCATTTTGATGGATGAAGACCAGTTTTTTTCAATCGAATTGGACATCGCCGACGTGGTGAATTCCATCAAAATTGACGGCTCGACCTGCGCGGAATTGTTTTATAAAAATGCCAAATTTCAGGGCATCCAAGATGTGGAACTGAAAAGTTTGGGTGAAAAAATGAAAGCCGCCGTTCCAAATTCGCCAGATTTTCTACTTTTGAAAAAACGCCAGGACGAAATTTTGGCCGAGCGCAAAAAGCATTTGGATGAAATTTTTGCTGCGAACCCCGATAATTTTTTTACAAAATTCAAAATCGCAGGCCAAAACCCGGACATCCGCGATTTTCGAAAAGCGAACGGCGACCTTGACACGTTGCGGCAATTGTTGGATTATCGCGGCCATTTTTTTGACGGCGTGGATTTCAACGACCCGCGTTTGCTCGCTACTCCGGTGATTGCCAACAAGTTACGTCGCTACATCAAAGAATTGGTGCCGCAGCACCGGGACAGTATTTGGGCTGTTTCTGAGCCGTTGATTCGCCGGATGATTCCACACAAGCCGTATTTTAAGTTTTTTGCCAACTGGATTGCGATGCAATATGAAAACACCAAAACTTCGGTGATGGACGGCGAGGCAGTTTATGTCAAAATTGTCCAGACGTTTTTTACCAAAGAATTCGCGTTTTGGGCCACCGAAAAAGAACTCACCGACCTGCAAAAACACGTCTGGGAAATGGAAGGTAGTTTGATGGGCAAAAAAGGCCAGGACGTCGTGGCCAAAGACCCGAACGGCGTGAACCGCAGCATTTATGAAATTCAAGAGCCGCTCGTCGTCATTTTCATGTTTTCGCCCGACTGCGAACATTGCCAAAAAGAAGCACCCGAAATCCAAAATATTTACCAAAAATGGCACAGCCGAGGTGTCCAATTTTATGGCATCGTGCTCGACACCGACGAGGCAAAATGGAAGGCATTTATCAAAAAAAATGGCTTCACTTTTCCAAATGTTTGGGATCCGACCAACCGCGCCATTTATGCCAAATATTTTGTTGACATCACCCCGGAACTTTATGTTTTGGACAAAAATCGGGTGATTGTTGCCAAAAATTTGAAGCCCGGTCAATTGGAAGAAGTTTTTGAGCAGCAGTTCAAAAAAATGAACAAGTAATATCAGAATTTACAAAATTTTAGAATTTTTAAAATGTTGGAATCAGAATTTACAGAATTTTAGAGTTGGGTTAAACTGAAATTTTGAAAATTCTAAAATCCTAAAAATTCTGATTCCAACATTACAATTCTTCCAATTTTAAAATTTTGAAAATTCTGATTCAGACATTAAATTTATGAAAATTGACATCCTCGCCATCGGTATTCATCCCGACGATGTAGAACTTTCCTGCGCCGGGACGCTGCTGAAACACGCCGCCGCCGGTCGAAATTTTGTCATCCTCGACCTGTCCCGCGGCGAACTCGGCACCCGTGGCACACCTGAAATCCGTGAAAAAGAAGCCCGCGCTGCCGCAAAAATTTTGGGCGCAGCCGACCGCGAAATTTTGGATTTGGCCGACGGATTTTTTCAAATCGATAAAATTTCGACCGAAAAAATCATTGCCGCGATTCGAAAATATCGTCCCGAAATTGTGCTTTGCAATGCCATTTCCGACCGTCATCCCGACCACGGCCGCGCCGCAAAATTGGTCGCCGATGCTTGTTTTTATTCAGGTCTCGAAAAGATTGAAACCTTTGACAATCAAGGAATTAAGCAGGAAAAATGGCGGCCAAAAGCAGTTTATCACTACATTCAGGACAATTATTTGAAACCTGATTTTGTCGTCGACGTCAGCCCGTTTTTTGAGAAAAAAATGGAAGCAATTTTGGCTTTTGGCTCACAATTTTTTGATCCAAATATGCCCGGCGAACAAACCCCGATTTCTGGAAAAGACTTTTTGGAATACCTGGCCGCGAAGGATAAAATGTTCGGTCGGCCAATTTTTGCAGATTTTGCAGAAGGTTTTCAGACTGCAAGAACACCGGGCGTGGACAATCTATTTGACTTAAAATGACAGATCGACTTTTGTTTTTTCGTAAAAAGCCGTACAACAAACACTTTTTCCCAACCCAACCCTGCTTATTTTCGTAAATGGGTAGAAATATTTGTCTCACTTTTCAATCCAAATATTCACTCATGCACCGATTTGCAATTTTTTTCCTCATTTTCATTTCTTCCAAAATCACCTGCCAAACCATTTTGCCTTGCTGCGATGTGTTGGCAACGACGGGCAGCAGTGCCGAAAAACAAGGCGTTTTTTACGCTTGGACGGTCGGCGAGACCGCCATTTTCACGGTGTCAAATTCTGTCGTGACGTTTTCGCAAGGTTTTCACCAACCGGATTTGTGCAAACCTGAAATCATTTCCGCGCCCGATTTGCCCGACAATTTCACCATTGAAATTTTTCCCAATCCCACGCCGTCGCGGCTGAACATCCATTTTTCCGGCGACGCCCTGACTCAATTCAACTTCCAGATTTTCAATGTTTTAGGTAAAAAAATCGGCCAAAACGGACAGGTTTTTTCTGACCAAAATTTTGAAATGGACTGCTCCAATTTTCCGCCCGGACCTTATTTTTTAAAATTGAAAACCCCTTCCGGGAAATCGGTGGGGACGTTTCGGTTTGTGAAAATTTAATATTTTAGAATTTCCAAAAATTGATATTCGATGAAAAAACTATCAACCATTTTACTGGCACTTGCCACCCTTTTTTCCACCCATTTGTTTGCTCAATTTGTCCCGGAAGGATTTAGTTATCAAACCGTTTTGCGGAATTCTGCTGGAAATGCTTTGGCCAATCAGCCCGTTTCCATTTTGTTTTCTATCAAATCCGGCGCACCGAACGGCCCCGTTGCCTACGCCGAAAAACACGTGGCGACGACCAACGAATTGGGCTTGGTCAACCTTGTCATCGGACAGGGCGCACCGCAGTCTGGCGATTTTTCGGCCATCGGCTGGGGTGGCGGTTCCAAATATTTGACCGTCGCGATTGAGTCCGGCGGCGGTGTTTTTGACGAACTCGGCACCACGCAATTGATGTCTGTGCCGTATGCCCAATATGCTTTGAACGTGGCGAACGGTGGCGGCGGCGGTGCTGGCGACGACTGGGGCGCGCAAACCGTGCAGGCCGATAATTCTTTGAAAGGCAACGGAACGGGCGGAAATCCGCTCGGCATCGCGCAGCAAAATGCCGCGTCGGGGCAAGTTTTGAAGTGGGACGGCACAAAATGGGCTCCTTCCGACGACGTTGCGAATTTTGGAACGAATGGCGGAACGGTTACCCAAATCAACACCGGCGCAGGTTTGACGGGCGGCCCGATTACTGTTGCCGGCACGATTGGCTTGCAAAATTCTGGCGTTGCGCCCGGAACTTGGGGCAGCGCAACCCAAATTCCAGTTTTTACAGTCGATGCGACCGGCCGCGTGACCAATGTTTTTACCGTGACGCCGCAACCCGGAACGATTGGAATTGCAGGCGGTTCCGGCATCGCAACCCAGCAAAATGGGTTCAATTTTACCATCACGAACACCGGCGACACGAATCCATTTGACGATTTGACCAATAATTCGACGGCGGCGGGCGACGTGAACGGACCATTTTCAAATCTGCAAATTGCCCAAAATGCGGTGACAACTTTTGAAATCGCCGACCAAAGTATTTTGGGAAATGACATCAATAAAATGGATGCGTTGAACGGGCAAGTTTTGAAATGGAACGGCTCGAATTGGGTTCCATCGAACGACCTCACGGGCATCAATACGTTCAGTTTGGCGGCTGGGACTGGGATTGCGGTTGCTGGAAATGCGCCAAATTTCACGATTTCGAACACCGGCGACACCGACGCAGGCGATGATTTGACAAAAGATGATGTCGCGGATGGCGATGTTTCGGGCACTTTTTTTAATTTACAAATAAAAAATTCGGCAGTCGGCACCCCAGAATTGAACAATGGCGCGGTCACCGCTGCCAAAATCGCTTCGATGAACGCGACAAATGGCCAAGTTTTGAAATTTAACGGCACCGCATGGCAGCCTGCCGCCGACAATTCGGGCGGAAATTTGACGGCTGGAAATGGAATTTCGATTTCTGGAAACCCACCAAATTTGACAATCACGAACGATGGCGACACCGACGAATCCGATGATTTGGTCAAAACCGATGTCGCGGACGGCGATGTTTCGGGCATTTTTACAAATTTACAAATAAAAAATGGGGCAGTCGGCACGCCAGAAATTGCCCCGGCATCCGTCACCGGAACGAAATTGAATCAAATGGGCGCACAAAATGGCCAGTTTTTGCGCTGGAATGGCACAATTTGGGGCGCAGCCGATGTGCCAGCCGGCAGCGGAGATAATTGGGGAACACAAACTGTTGCGGTCGGCGCGACACTTTCGGGAAATGGCACGGCTGCGAATCCGCTGAATTTGGCGCAGCAAGGCGCGACGACCGGCCAAGTTTTGCGCTGGAACGGCACAAATTGGCTGCCCGGAACGGTGACTGGCGGTGGCGGCGCGGACAACTGGGGTTCGCAAGTTGTGGCCACCAACCAAACACTTTCCGGCGACGGCACGGCTGGAAATCCTTTGAAAATCGCTACGCAAAGTGCGTCGGCTGGGCAAGTTTTGAAATTTAACGGTACAAATTGGGTTCCGGCTGCAGATTTGACTGGCAGTGGCGGCTCGAACAATAATTACGCAGCAGGTGCAGGCATCAGCATCACCGGGACTGCGCCCAATTTTACAATTACAAATACCGGTGACGGCGACGCCAGCCCAACCAACGAACTCCAAAATTTGAGTCTCGCCGGGACGACTTTGAGTATTTCTGGCGGAAATTCAGTCAGTTTGGCAGGCATCGGCGGCGGCGGCGCGGGGAATTTTTGGGTCGGCTCGGGAAACAATATTTCTTCGACAAATACTGGAAATGTCGGTATCGGCACGGCCACGCCAAATTGGAAATTTACGCTCGCTGGCAACGGCGAAGTCATGCGACTTCCAGGCACAAACACGATGCTCGGTTTTGGAAACGACGCAAGCAACGGTCCACGGTGTTTTTTGAATGACTTGCCGATCGGATTTTTTGTGGCGACGTCATCGGATACTTTGCCGGTTGTTTTGGCTCCGGGCAAAAAACGGACGATGGTTGTTGGTGGCCGCGACAATGTTTCGATCGGCACGGGCGTCCAAACCAATTTTGCGCTCGAAGTTTCGCACGGCTCGGAAGGTTTCAATATCAACAACCAAACTGGCAACGGTGGCTGGGAATTTTGGGTCAGTCCGGTGGCGAATACTTTGAATTTGTACAACAGTTTTGGGCAGCCTGGCGTCCCGGTCGGCGTTTTTGGTTTGAATGGAAATTACACGCCGTCGGACGAGCGGTTGAAAAAAGACGTGACCGCGATGCCTTCGATTTTGGATAAATTGATGAAAATCAAGCCCGTAACTTATCATTTCAATTTTGAAAAAGACAACGACCCGATTTCAGTCGGTTTTCTTGCCCAAAATTTGCAGTCGCAATTTCCAGAACTCGTCCGCCCGGTTGAAAATAAGGAAGGCCAACCATCTTATTTGACTGTTAATTATGCAGGTTTGGGCGTTTTGGCGGTGAAAGCCGTGCAGGAACAACAGTCTGAAATTGAAATTTTGAAAAAGGAAAATGCGGAATTGAAACTGCGGTTGGAGAAAATTGAAAAGCAATTAGAAAAAAATTGATTGCCACAAATTTTTCGTTTTCAAAAAAAGCCAGCAATCAGAACGATTGCTGGCTTTTTTTTTCTCGAAAAACGCTGCCAAATTCAACTACCTTTGTCTTGAATTTCATTCAAATATTAAAAACGTTCTTTTGGATTTTACAGAATTTAATCTTCATCCCGATTTGTTGGATGGCCTCGAGGCACTCAATTTCAAGAACCCCACACCGATTCAGGAACAAGCCATTCCACTTATTTTGCAGGGAAAAGACCTCATCGGTTGCGCCCAAACCGGCACTGGCAAGACTGCGGCCTTCATTTTACCCATCATTTCTGAAATAATTGACTCCGGCGAATCGGATTTTACGCAGGCTTTGGTTGTAGTTCCGACCCGCGAATTGGCCATGCAAATTGACCAAGTCGTTGAGGCGTACTCCTATTTTACAGGCGTTTCCTCGATCGCAGTTTACGGCGGCGGCGACGGCAAAACTTTCGAACGCGAAAAAACGGCCATTCAAAAAGGTGCCGATATCATCGTCGCCACGCCCGGCAGGTTGATTGCCCACATGCAATTGGGCTACGTCAAATTTATGAAAGTCAAATTTCTGGTTTTGGACGAGGCCGACCGAATGTTGGACATGGGTTTTCAGCCAGATTTATTGAAAATTATTTCAAATATCAATCCGCAGCGGCAGTCACTACTTTTTTCAGCGACGATGCCCGACGGTGTTCGGCGGATGGCAAAAACCTTGCTCCGCGAGCCGGCGATGATAAATATTGCATTGTCAAAACCTGCCGAAGGCGTGACTCAAAAAGCATGCTTGGCCGACGACGACCAAAAAATCCGCATCCTCACCGATATTTTGAAAGACCGGATCGGCCAGCGGATTATCATTTTTGCCTCGTCGCGGGCTGCCGTTTCCAAACTTTACAGAAAATTGGCGGAGAAAAAATTCAACGTCCAACAAGTCAGCAGCGACCTCGAACAGGACGAGCGCGAAAAAGCGATGCTCGATTTTCGCAACCGAAAAGTTGATATTTTGGTAGCAACTGATGTTTTGAGCCGAGGAATCGACGTGGACAATATTGAAATGATCATCAATTTTGATGTCCCGCACGACGCCGAAGATTACGTTCATCGCATCGGTCGGACGGCTCGGGCAGGCGAAAAAGGGGAGGCATTGACCTTTGTTTCGTACCGCGACCGTTTGAAATTTGCAAAAATTGAAAAAATGATCGGCAAGCAAATCGATCGGCTCGTCGTGCCGGGCATGGAAAATCGGCCACCCGAAAATGCACCGCGGCCACTGCCGAGAAATGATTTTGAACACGGTCGGCGGCCAAATTCTGGGCAAAATTTTCCACCAAAAAAAGATGCCGGAAGAAGTCCGAACCCAAATTGGAGAAGTAATACAAAACCAAAAACTGGGATTTGATTTTGGAGGTCGAAATTTATTTCGACTTTTGAATGTTCAAATTGATTGATAATCAATGTTTTGAATAATTTTTAGTCGAAATAAATTTCGACCTCCAAAAAAAATCACCACCAAAAATTCACCTTCGCCACGATTGCCCGGTTTTTCACCACCCGCGAACTCGCCACGTAATTATCGGTAAAAACCAAGAAAAAATCCGACATCGGGCGGTATCGCCACTGCAAACGGCTGTTGATATTAAAATTATCCGCCTGATTGTTGAGTTGCAAAAACGTCGTCCAGTTCAATTTTTTATTGAAAAAAATGTCCAGCCTCGGCGTCACCGCGAACAAAACGGCATCGCAAAACGGCTCCGGGAAATCCAATAAATTGTACTCGGTTTTCAAACGAAAATTGCCCCAGGGCTGGGCCCGGTAACTCAATTCTGCGCTCGCACCAATTTGTTTTCCATTGTAAAATTGGCCGGAATTCACTTTGAAATTTGCCCCCAATTTTTTCCGTTCGTCCGTGCGAAAAGACATTTTGGCGGAGACAAAACTGTAAATTCCGGGCGGCAGCGGCGGGCACTTTTCCAAATCTTCCTCGTCGTCAAATTTAAAATGGACAGGCACATTTGCCCAAACATAGTTTAAACCAGCCGACAAACTAGAAGTGTTTTTAAATGAAAATTCAAAATTTGCACCGTCATTTTGTTCATTCAACGAACCATCTGGATTGAAAACCGAGAAATTTTCAAAATTAATTGAAAAAAGGTTGAGCCGCGAATTTTGGTTTTTTTGGGGAAAACGGAAGTCCATATTTGTAAAAAAGTAGTTGTACCCGATCCGAAAAGTCGTGTCCAATTTCACATCGTAATTTTCGATGCGGCCTTCAAAACCCATTTCCGGACGGTAATTTTCACCGATCGTCGCCACGTCAAAAAATCCCGTAAATTTTTTACTGGAAAATCCGAAACCCGTATTTCCCCAACCACTTTTTTTCTTTTTTTCTGGTTGGAAAGATTGGTTCCACGCCGACCAACCAAACCATTTTCCATCCTCCGTCGAAAATTGAAAATCCAGGCCCGCATTTCTGCCAAAGTCATCTTTCGAAAAACCATCAGGTAAATAGGCCTGCCGATTCAAAAAATAACCACTCAAATTTGTCCGGCCAAAAAGATTTCGCCTCACCGACAAGGCCGAAAAATTTTGCCCTCGAAAATTTCCCTTTTTTTGAGTCAACATGTTCATCGCGCCGAGCCGGGTTTTTGGGTCGAGATTTCCGGTCAAACGTGCGCCAAAAAGTATGGGAACTGACTGTCCGTCGTCGTCCAGACCAATTTTTCTGGAAAAAAATGGGCGGATCGGCGGGATGCCATATTGTGAAAAAATGTCGGCGTTTTCGAGAAAAAAAGTACGTTTTTCGGGCAGTTGGACATCAAAACGAGTGAGGTTGATGACTTGCTCGTCGGATTCGATTTGCGAAAAATCTGGGTTCACCGTCAGGTCTAAATTCATCGCCGAACCGATCCCGATTTTGGCGTCCAAACCTGCACCGGGTTTGTTTTTCCACGGCTCGTTTTCTTCGTAATCTTTTGAAATAGAGTGATTTAGGTAGGGCGAAAGATTGATGTTTCCTTTCGTCCGGTGCGGCGGATTTTCCCAAATCAACCGGCCGGTGTAACCCAAATCTGTGCCGTTGAATTGCAGCGGGATGTGCGTCCAGGTGTGGTAAAAACCGTTCGAGGCATCATTTCTGATAAAATTCAAGCCCCATGTTTTTTGGTTTTCGTCGAACCGCAAAATTTGGAGCGGGATGGCAAATTCCGCCGTCCAACCGTTCGCCAAAATCTTGGTTTCGACAAACCATCGGTTGTCCCAGGTAAAAAAATCATCGTTGTCATCGCCCGCGACCAACAAGCCTTCGGTTTGCACGCCAGCGGAAGTTGTGGCGAAAAAATAACCGTTCGTGGCCTTGTTCGCCGGGTCGAGCAGGACGGCAAAACCATCCGAAGACCAATAACCCGCGTCGCGTTTCAAACTTTGAAAAATATTCGCCCCGGAGTCAAAAACCATCGCTGCGACGTACAAAAACTTATCGTCGCAAGTCACTCGGACTTCTGTTTTTGGGTTGGCCGGTTCATCCGCTTTTGGCCATTTCAACCAAAAGTTTTTGGCGACTTCGGCAGTTTGCCACGCCAGTTCGTCCAAATAGCCGTCAATTTTTATCGGCTGGCCGCTGTTTTTGAAAATATGGAGCGAAAATTCATTTTGAAAATTTTCGCGGTCGCTTTGGGCATTCAGATTTTGGAGCAAAAAAAGGAAGGGAAAAAGGTAAAAAAAACGCATTTTTTTAGTTGTTTTTGAATTCATTTTGAAAAGCCTAAAAATGTGCGGCGAAGGTAAAAAGTTCAAGTTGGCAAAATTTGCAACCTTCATTTTGAAAATGGTGTCAATTGGTTTCGCAAATTCACCATTTAAAATTCAAAAAAAAATTATGAAAAATCTCTTGTTTTTCCTGCTTTTCGCTTTTTCCTGCACGTCCCACAATTTCGAGGCGACCGGCCAAAACTCAGCCAAACGCACGGTTTCTGGTTTTGACGAAATCTCAATTTCGGGCGGATTTGACAAAATTATTTTAAAAGAAGGCGCATCGGAAGGCGTTGAAATCGAAAGCGACGGCGCAGATTTGGAAAAAATTATCACGGAAACCAACGGAAACACGCTCGAAATCCACACAAAACGTGGCTATGACCCGGGCAACAAAAAAATCAAAATCACGGTGACTTTCAAAAAACTGCGCGAAATCAACAACTCCGGTTCGTCCGATATTGCCACCGAAAGTCCAATTCGCGGCGACGAATTTGAGTTCAATTCGAGCGGTTCGGGCGATTTTTCCGCTGAATTTGATGTCCGAAAATTGGAAGTCCATATTTCCGGCAGCGCGGACATGAAATTAAAAGGCACCGCCGACAGCCAAGCCTACGCCATTTCGGGTTCGGGCGATATCGATGCCCAAAATTTGAAAGGAAAAGATGCGGAAGTTGCCATTTCTGGCTCCGGCGATGTGGATTTGAACGTTTCGGGGCGGGTGAAATCGTCGGTTTCGGGGTCGGGGGATGTGAGCAATCACAATTGAAAAAGTTTATTTGGTTGATGGGGTTGATTGGGTCTATCCAAATCAACCCCATCAACTTTATCAACCCAATCAACAGTTGCCGTATGTTCGCCGCCTAAATTTTTCAAAAATTGAGACAGCGAATCATCACGGCTATTTTTTTTGTGGCTGCCATGCTGGGCGGCATTTTTGGCGGGGCGTTGCCCTTTTTTTTGCTTTTTTCATTCGTCGCGGCGGGGTGTTTGTGGGAATTATTGGGGTTGATGTTGGATAAAGACGAACCTAATTTTTTGGTGCGACGGGTTTTAGGTTTAATAATTGGGCTTTTACCGATATTAAATTCAGGAAGATCGGAAAAATTTATTTCATTCCATATTACCCAAGATTTTCCCTTAAAATATTATATAGAAATTTATTGGCTTTGGATTATTTTAATTTATGGAACATTTTTGTTTGAGTTGTTTCAATCTTCCAAAAGACCATTTTACAATATTGCAATAGTTTGCTTTTGCTATATTTATTTAACCTTGCCAATCACTTTGCTTTTTTCTATTGCACAATTTCCAGAGCTTTATGAACCAATGTCAGTTTTCGGCATCCTTGGCCTCGTTTGGGTGAGCGACACAGTGGCCTATTTTGTCGGCTCGAAATTCGGGAAGCACAAACTTTTTGAAAAAATTTCACCCAAAAAAACGTGGGAAGGAACCATCGGCGGCGTCATCGGAACACTCACAGTTTCGTGGCTCGCAAGCCAATATTTTACTGATTTTTCAAAACCAGAATGGCTAGCAATCGGCGTCACGATTGGCATTTTTGCGCCGCTTGGTGACCTCGTCGAATCCATGCTAAAACGTTCGGTCGGGGTGAAAGACTCCGGTAATTTGTTGCCGGGGCACGGCGGTTTGCTCGACCGGTTCGATGCATTTATTTTTGTGCTGCCGTTTGTTTGGGTGGTGTTGCAGATTTTTTAATGGAAAATTTTATGCGGCGGCCATAAGCCTATGCATTTACAAAATAATTTTTGTCTTATCTTCGCGCCCGATTTTCCAAATGACATTTTGGAAAAGGGGTTTTTGCCCCAAAACTCACTTTTATTTTTAGCAACAAAATTTATTTAAAAAAATGGCAAATACCGCAGATATCAAAAACGGGATGTGCATCGAACACAATGGAGACATTGTTCGGATTATTGAATTTTCAAAATTCCAAGTGGGTCGCGGCAGCGGCAAAGTTTGGACAAAAATGAAAAGCAGCACGTCCGGACGGATCACGGAACACACCTATAATAGTGGTGCGGCCATCAACGAGGTTCGGGTCGAACGCCGCAAATTTCAATTTCTTTACAAAGACGGCGACCAATTTCAATTGATGAACCAAGAAACTTACGACCAAGTCAATATTGATGCGGATATGGTCGAAAACGGCAAGTTTCTGAAAGAAGGCGACATCGTGGACGTGCTTTACAATGCGGCAAACGATATGATTTTGACGGTGGAATTGCCACAAACCTTGAATATGAAAATCACTTATTGCGAGCCGGGGATGAAAGGCGACACCGCCACGAACACCTTGAAACCTGCAACTGTGGAGTCTGGTGCAGAAGTTCGTGTCCCACTTTTTTGCGAGGAAGGCGACATTATCAAGGTTGATACCGCAACCGGATCGTACATCGAACGGGTGAAAAAATAACTATGAACTATGAACGATAAACTATGAACCCAAAAGTGGTTCATAGTTTATCGTTCATAGTTCATAGTTCAAAAAAGGGGTTGAGAAAAAGTTTTTTTCAAAGACTTTTTCTCAACCCCTTTTAATTTTAGCGGATTTCGCAACTTTACCGCACCTACTTAAAAGGTAATTTTATCAACGAAAATTTTTTTCCAACATGGATTTCAATCAAATACAAGAACTTGTCAAATTGGTGAGTCGGTCGAAGGTTTCAGAATTTATTCTGAAAGAAGGGGACTTCAAAATCATCATCCGCAACCAAAGTACGCATGCTGCCGGAGCAGAAACGGCACATCCGCAAGTCATTTTGCCAATTGTACCGCAGGTGACTGCTGTTCAGCCACAGGCACCTACCACACCTGAAGTTGTGCCTTCTGTTACTTTTGAAAAACCAGTCAATCCGGCTGCCGATTCAAAATTGGTGGCCATAAAATCTCCGATGGTCGGCACTTTTTATCGGTCTGCTTCGCCGGACAAACCGCCGTTTGTAAAAGTTGGCGATGTAATTTCGGCAGGCTCACCGGTTTGCGTGATCGAAGCGATGAAGCTTTTCAATGAAATCGAATCGGACATTAAAGGCAAAATCGTAAAAGTACTTGTCGAGGATGCCACGCCTGTCGAGTACGATCAACCACTTTTTTTAGTAGACCCATCATAAGATTTGCGATTTAAGATTTAGGATTTACGATTATTGCGTAAATCGTAAATCGTAAATCGTAAATCGAAATTCGACTTATGTTTAAAAAAATACTCATTGCCAATCGCGGAGAAATTGCGCTGCGCGTCATTCGAACTTGCAAAGAAATGGGGATTCGGACAGTGGCCGTTTATTCGACTGCCGACCGCGAAAGTTTGCACGTCCGGTTTGCGGACGAAGCCGTTTGCATCGGGCCGCCGGCTTCAATCGATAGTTACCTGAATATTCCCCGTTTGATGGCTGCTGTTGAAATTACGGATGCCGATGCAATTCATCCGGGCTACGGTTTTTTGGCTGAAAATGCTCATTTTGCAGAGGTTTGCCAAAGTTATGGCATCAAATTTATCGGCCCGACCCCCGACCAAATTCGGGCCATGGGCGATAAAATCACGGCAAAAGAAACGATGATCCGGGCGGGCGTGCCGGTTGTTCCGGGTTCGGACGGCCTGCTGAAAGACCTGAAAACGGGTTTGAAATCTGCCCAAAAAATTGGTTATCCAATCATTTTGAAAGCCACAGCAGGCGGCGGCGGAAAAGGGATGCGCATTGTTTGGAAAGCGGAAGATTTTGAAAAAAACTGGGAAACTGCCCGCCGCGAAGCCAAAGCCTCGTTTGCGAACGATGGAATTTACATGGAAAAATTTATCGAAGAGCCGCGCCACATCGAATTTCAGGTGGCAGGCGACCAATTTGGAAATGCTTGCCATTTGTCCGAGCGAGATTGTTCGATCCAGCGGCGGCACCAAAAATTGGTGGAAGAATCACCTTCCCCATTTATGACTCCCGAACTTCGTGAAGCAATGGGCGAAGCATCGATAAAAGCCTGTAAAGCAATCAATTACGAAGGTGTGGGGACGATAGAATACTTGGTGGACAGGCACCGGAATTTCTATTTTATGGAAATGAACACCCGAATCCAGGTAGAACACACCGTGACTGAAGAGGTGATTGATTATGATTTGATTAAAGAACAAATCAAAATTGCCGCAGGCGAACCCATTTCTGGCATCAATTATTACCCGGAAATGTGCGCCATCGAATGTAGAATAAATGCCGAAGATCCGATGAACGATTTTCGGCCTTGCCCAGGACGGATTACTTCTTTTCATTCTTCGAAAGGGCATGGCGTTCGGGTGGACACCCACGTTTATGCCGGGTACACGATTCCGCCATATTATGATTCGATGATTGCAAAATTGATTGTTCGTGCCCGAACCCGAAACGAGGCGATTACAAAAATGGAGCGCGCATTGGACGAATTCATCATCGAAGGCGTGAAAACGACCGTGCCTTTTCACCAAAAATTGATGCGGAACGAGCGGTTCCGAGCCGGGGATTTCAATACCAATTTTTTGAATGAATGGGATTTTAAAAATGACGAATGATCGTTTTTGAGGAAATCAGCTGTGATTAAAATTAAAATCACAGCATGATTCCTTGACTTTTCAGGTTTTGCCTAAAAACCAATCAACTAAAAAATGGCTTTCAAAATCTACACAAAAACCGGCGATGCGGGTCAAACTGCCTTATTTGGCGGTCGCCGGGTGCCAAAAAGCCATATTCGGGTGGATGCCTACGGCACGGTGGACGAACTCAATTCGTTCATCGGCTGGCTGGGCGACAGTTTGGAAAACCAAGTTTGGAAAGAAAATTTGAAAAACATTCAGGACAGATTGTTCAATTTGGGCGCACACCTCGCCTCCGACCCCAAAAAACACCCACCGACGCCCGACCTTTTGCCAGAAGACATTCAGTTTTTGGAAAATGAAATTGATAAAATGGAAACCACGCTGCCGCCGCTCAAAAATTTCATTTTGCCGGGCGGCCATCCGGCGGTTTCTGTTTGCCATGTTTGCCGGACGGTCTGCCGCCGGGCCGAAAGATTGGTGGTTGCGCTTGCACGAAAAGATGCCGTCGAACCCATCGTTTTGCAATATTTGAACCGGTTGTCCGATTATTTTTTTGTGCTGGCGCGGCACATTGGGCAAGAAATTGGGGTGGGGGAGATCATTTGGAATCCGAGAAAGTGAGCCGTTCGAGCATTTCCAGTAAAACTTCGTTCAAATTTTGAATCGCCTGCGGCAAATCCCACGCCGCCCGGTTTCGCGGCTCGACGCGGTTTGAAATGCTGCGGATTTCCAAAAATTTGACATCCGCCAACAAACAATTGTAAAAAAACGCCGCGCCTTCCATCGTTTCCACCTGAACTTCCGGATATTTTTTCTTGATTTTTCGGATGCTCGCCGCCGAGCCGTGGACTTTGTTGACCGTCAAGCCTTGCACTTTTTTCAAAAAAGAAAACTCGCCAGCCGCAGGATTTTGCAAAGTGCCATAAATAAATGGCGGCGAATTGAGTTCGAGCAAGCCCAAATCAAAAAGGTCGGAAAACGTCCCGTTCTTTTCCTCGACCCCCAAATCCCCAAAACGTTCGGAAACGACATTGACCACCTCGCCGATTTCGATGGTTTCGTCAAACGTCCCAGCAATTCCGGCATTGATATTCAAATTAAAATGGTTTTGGGAAAAAATTTGCGTCAGCAAAAAAGTGGTCGAAACCATGCCCACGCCCGTGACGACCGGCAAAACGCGGAGCCCGTTTTTTTCAAAAAAACCATTTTTCTCTGAAAAATTTTGCCGCAAAAAATCCAAAGTTGGGGCAATTTCAAAAGGTGTGGCGGCGGCGATGCAGATATCCAATTTTTTAGATTTTTAAAAAATCAAGTGCAATCGCCGGACGGTAAATATCCCGAAGCAACAATGAAAAACCCAAATGTGGCAAATGAACCCGGTCATCCAAATCGGTCAAAATATCCGAAACCCAATGCCCATTTACCCGATGACGTGCCTCGACCCAGACTTTTTCTGGCTCGACGAGCAGGTATTCTTTGAAAGTTGGGATGCATTTGTACTCCTCAAATTTGGTGGTTTTGTCTTTCGAACGAGTGCTTTTTGAAAGCACTTCGACGATGGCAATCGGGTTAATGTAAATGTCGCGCCGCTCCTTTCCATTTGGCATAAAATAATAAAAAGGTATGCCATCGCTGACCGACACATCTGGATAATAAAATTTGTTATGTTTTTCCAGACGCACTTTCATGTCGCTGTCAAAAACCCAATAAGGCAATTTTTGGGTTTTAAAAACCAGGTTTAAAAGAACAAGGATTTCAGCCTTGACCAAGTTGTGTGGACTAAATGCACCTGCCGTTTTAATGATTGTTCCGTTGTGAAATTCGTGTTTGTGCATGGCACGGTCTTCTTTTTCGAGGTATTCCTCGATGGTAAAAAGCCGCTCGGATGTTTTTACTTCCATCATTTTCCTAAATTTTTTTTCTGCAAATTGTGGAAAAAATTTCACTTTCAAAACCAGTTTTCTCACTCGCCAGTTCAAGGTTCATCGTTCATAGTTTATCGTTCATAGTTAAATCAACGTCTTTTCGGCATCATCCCACCCGGCATTTTCATCCCCGGCGCGCCCATCCCCGGCATCCCAAATTTTCCCATCGGCGAATTGGCCATTTGGTGCATCATTTTTCGCATGTCGCTAAAATTTTTGACGAACAAATTGACCTGTTCGATGGTCATCCCGCATCCTTTTGCGATGCGTTTTTTGCGGTTCAAATTCAAAGAATCCGGGTTTGCCCGTTCAAAAGGTGTCATCGAATGGACAATCGCCTCGGTTCGGCTAAGTTGGCGGTCGTCGATATCGACGTCTTTCAACATTTTTGACGCGCCGGGAATCATCGCCATCAAACTTTTCAGGTCGCCCATTTTTTTGATTTGCTGCATTTGACCCAGAAAATCATTGAAATCAAACTTGTTTTGCTTGATCCGTTTCTCGATTTTTTTGGCCTCGACTTCGTCAAAATCAATCTGCGCTTTTTCCACCAGCGACACGATGTCGCCCATTCCGAGGATCCGCTGCGCCATCCGGTCGGGGTAAAAAACGTCCAGCGCATCCAATTTTTCGCCCGTCGAAACAAATTTTATCGGCTTGCCGACCGTGTATTTTATGGAAAGGGCCGCACCGCCACGAGTGTCGCCGTCCATTTTTGTGAGGACGACGCCGTCAAAATTTATCCAATTATTGAACGCCTCGGCAGTGTTCACGGCATCTTGGCCAGTCATCGAGTCCACGACAAAAAGCGTTTCGGTCGGTTTCACCGAATCACGGATCGCGGCGACCTCGTCCATCATCGCTTCGTCAATCGCCAAACGTCCGGCGGTGTCCAAAATAATGACGTCGTGGCTGTTTGCTTTTGCAAAAGCGACCGCGTTTTTGGCGATGGCAATGGGGTTTTTGTTGTCAATTTCTTTGTAAATCGGCACGCCGATGCTTTCGCCGAGCACCATCAATTGGTCAATTGCCGCCGGGCGGTACACGTCGCAGGCCACCAAAAGTGGCTTCATTTTCCGCGTTTCTTTGAGATATCGTGCCAATTTTCCCGAAAAAGTCGTCTTGCCCGAGCCCTGCAAACCGGCCACCAAAACCACGCCCGGCGTGCCTTTCACATTGATTCCGACCGATTGGCCGCCCATCAATTCGGTCAATTCGTCGTTCACGATTTTGACCATCAACTGCCCGGGGTTCACATTTTTCAACACGTTTTCCGTGCCAAGTGCCTTTTCCTTGATTTTATCGGTAAATTCTTTGGCAATTTTGTAGTTCACGTCCGCCGCGACGAGCGCGCGCCGGATTTCTTTGATGCTTTCCGCAACATTGAGTTCTGTGATTTTGTGGCTGCCGCTCAACACTTTGAACGCGGAGTCCATCTTTTCGCTTAGACTTTCAAACATGGGTTTGGATTTACGATTTTTGAATTACGATTTACGATTTTTACGGGTCAAAGATAGTTTTTGAAAAATTTCCGGCAGCCACAATTTCCAAAATCAAATGTTTGGAAAATTTCAGGTTGTAGTTTTGCCAAACATTCAAATTCAACTTTTTATGAAAAAATTTCTGCTCGTTTTCGCTCCGCTTGCCTTGCTTTTCATTTTCCAAAATTGCAAAACTGGAAAAATTGAAAATGCAAATTCCAACCCGCCCGCGCTCGGTTTCGACTCCGAAAATTCAGACGCAAAAGCCATTGCCCTCGCCGACGAAGTGATGTTGGCAAACGGTGGCCGGAAAACCTGGGACGAAACCCGTTTTATAAAATGGAATTTTTTCGCTTCGCGCACCTTGCTTTGGGACAAACACAAAAGCCGCGTGCGCATCGAATTCTTGAAAAAACCGATGAAAATCATCGTCAATTTGAACGACGGAACCGGAAAAGTGCAAATCGACGGCGTCGAACAAACGCAGCCCGACACCTTGAAAAAGTACCTGAAAATGGGAAAAGAGGTTTGGATAAACGATTCGTATTGGCTCGTCATGCCTTTCAAATTGAAAGACACTGGCGTTACTTTGAAATATTTCGGTGACTCAAAAACCGAAGAAAACCAGCCCGCCGACCTGCTGCAACTCACCTTCAAATCCGTCGGCGTGACGCCCGACAATAAATATGTGGTGTGGGTGGACAAAACGACGCGGCGCGTTTCGCAGTGGGCATATTTTGAAAAATTCCTCGACACAACGCCAGGTTTTATCAATCCGTGGACCGATTACCAAAACTTCAACGGCCTGTGGTTGTCCGGCGGTCGCGGCAAACGAACGAATGGTGTAGAGCGAAAATTGACCGAAATCGAAGTGCCAAAAACGGTGGACGAAAATCTTTTTAAAAAATTTTGACCCGATTGGAGGGCGGAATTTATTCCGCTCCAAAAGTTGTCGAAATAAATTTCGATCTCCCAGCCGAAAACCATACTGCTACTGATTTTCAATGATTTAGAAATTTTTTGAAAGAAAAAAACTTTCCGACAACTCCCTATAATTGTTCTTTTTTAAAACAGGCATCTGACGATACATTTGTACTGTCCAGAAGAAAAAACCTTTTCATTTCTATTTCAAGTCCACCAAATCAACACAAAAACATTTTGCGGTATGGAAACTTCGGTTAAAAGTCAATTTCTATCCCAATTGCCCTTGTTCGCCAATCTTTCCCCAGAGGAAATGGAGGCGGTAGCAACCTCCGCCGAGCTTCGGCAGACCTCAAAATTCCAGTTTGTATTCATGCCGGACGAGCCGAGCAACTGCATTTTCATTTTGAAAAAAGGCCGCATCAAAACCGGCACTTTTTCGATGGAAGGCAAAGAAGTCATCAAAGAAATCCTTCAACCGAACGAGATTTTTGGCGACCTCGCTTTGTCTGGCGAAAAATTGCGCGCCGATTTTGCGCAAGCGATTTACGACACGGTTGAAACTTTGGCCATCAAAATTTCGGTTTTGAATGACCTGATGCAATCGAACCAAAAATTCCTTTTTGCCTGCATGCAGCACATGAGCCAACGTTTGCAGCGGGTCGAGGAGCGGCTTTCCTCCTTGATTTTGAAAGATGCGCGCGAGCGGATCATCGAATTTTTGCTCGAAACTGCCGGGAAAGAGGGCAGAAAAGTAGGCTACGAAATGTTGGTAAAACATCATTTGACTCAGCAAGACATCGCAAATTTGACCGGCACAAGCCGACAAACTGTCACCTCGGTTTTGAACGATTTGCGGAAAAGCAACCTGATTTATTTCAACCGGAACTCCATTTTGATCCGGGACATGACTAGATTGGCTTAATTTTCTGAAAAAAATTGCGTGCGAACGCGAAACATGTTTTGACAAACAGCAAAAGCCTCTCCGACCCGGGGGGCTTTTTGTTTTTAATTTCTACATTTGCCCCAATTATGGATGCCGGAAAAATCATTCTCGATTCTCATAGATTTTCGTTGATGCTCGAACGAATCTGCCACCAATTGCTCGAAGATTGGGGCGATTTTTCGGGTGCTTGCCTCGTTGGCATTCAGCCGCGCGGCGTGCGGTTTTCCGACCGCGTGCATCGTAAGTTGTTGGAATTGAGCGGCTTGGAAAAAATCGAGTACGGAAAATTGGACATTACTTTTTACCGCGACGATTTTCGGATGGAAAACCACCCGCTCACTCCGCACCCGAACGAGATGGATTTTATCGTCGCCGGAAAAAAAGTTTTGCTTGTGGATGATGTGTTGTATACCGGTCGGACGATTCAAGCGGCACTCGCGGCACTCGCACATTATGGCCGCCCGGCGGCGGTGGAATTGTTGACTTTAGTTGACCGGAGATTCAATCGCCAAATTCCAATTCAATCAGATTATGTCGGTTTGACGGTCGACGCGCTCGACGAGGCCTACGTCAAAGTGCGCTGGATGGAAACCCATGGCAAGGACGAAATTTTACTTTTTGATAAACGGTGAAAAAATGAATCAACTCTCGCAACGCCATTTAATCGGCATCAAAAACATCACCGAGGCCGATATCAACTTGATTTTCGAGACGGCAGATAATTTTAAAGAAATCATCAACCGTCCCATCAAAAAAGTGCCGAGTTTGCGGGACATCACCATTGCCAATTTGTTTTTTGAAAGCAGCACCCGCACCCGCGTTTCTTTCGAACTCGCCGAACGCCGACTTTCCGCCGATACCGTCAATTTTGCCGCATCTTCATCGTCCGTCAGCAAAGGCGAAACGCTGCTCGACACGGTCAACAATATTTTGGCAATGAAAGTGGACATGGTCGTGATGCGGCATCCCGCGCCCGGTGCTTGCGTTTATTTGAGTGAAAGGATTCCTGCAAACATCATAAACGCAGGCGACGGAACGCACGAACACCCAACCCAAGCCTTGCTCGATGCCTTTTCGATCCGTGAAAAATTGGGTGACGTGGCCGGAAAAAAAATCGCAATCATCGGCGATATTTTACATAGCCGGGTGGCACTTTCCAATGTTTTTTGTTTGAAAAAATTGGGCGCGAAAGTCAAAGTTTGTGGTCCGCCAACCCTGATTCCAAAACACTACCACGAACTCGGTGTTGAGGTCAGTTACGATGTCCGCGAAACTTTGCGGTGGTGCGACGTGGCAAATGTCCTGCGCATCCAACTCGAACGGCAAGACATCAAATACTTTCCCAGCCAACGCGAATACCACCAATATTTTGGAATCAACAAAAAAATGCTCACCGAACTCGACCGCGAAATCGTCATCATGCACCCCGGCCCCATCAATCGCGGGGTCGAAATGACGAGCGACGTGGCCGACAGTGGGCATTCCATCATTTTAACGCAGGTCGAAAACGGCGTGGCGATTCGGATGGCGGTACTTTATTTATTGGCTGGTCGCAAATGAACTATGAACTTTGAACGATAAACTATGAACAATTTCATGTTTACCGTTTGTTGTTCATAGTTTATCGTTCATCGTTCATCGTTAAAAAAATTATGCTGAAAACTATTGTACCCTTTGAAAAAGTGTCGCAACTTTCGAAAACTGACGTGGCCTACGCCACTGGCGATCCCGTTTTGCGGCCATTTTATAAATACGAACGCAAGCACGAGGCGTTCAAACAAATCATCGAAGACAAAAGTCGCGAGAAAATCCCCCGCGAAATTTTGGTCGAAGTACTGCGAAAACAGTACGCCGACTTGCCAAAAATCAACGCTGTTTCGCAAAATATCGAGTCGCTTTTGCAATCCACAACTTTCACGGTGGTCACGGCGCACCAACCTTGCCTTTTTCTGGGACCCATGTATTTTATGTACAAAGCCTTGACAACCATCAATTTAGCGGGCGCAGCGAGTGGTTTGGTGCGGGGTGATTACAAAATTGTCCCGGTGTTTGTTTTGGGCAGCGAAGACCATGATTTGGAAGAAATGAACCACGCCTCGCTTTTTGGAAAAGAGGTAAAATGGCAACCCGACCAAAAAGGCGCAGTCGGTTCATTTTCGACTACCCAAATGGAAGAGGTTCTCGAACAATGCCATAAAATTTTGGGAGATGCCGAGCACGCACGCTACATTTTTTCGAGGTTGGAAAATGCCTACGATGGCCAGAAAAATTTTGCGGAAGCGACCCAAATTTTGCTCCACGATTTGCTCGGTCAATACGGTTTGGTGGTAATTAATATGAATGAAAAACCGCTGAAAAAACTGTTTTCCCCAATTATCAAAGCCGAATTGACGGAGCAAAAAGCATTCGAATTGGTCAACGAAACGACCCAAAAACTCAACGATTTGGGTTTCAAAACCCAAGCCGCGCCCCGCGAAATCAACCTTTTTTACATGATTCCAGGCCTGCGCGAACGCATCGTTTTTGAACCCGTCCGACCCGGTCAGCCGGGCGGGAATGAAAAATACAAAGTCCTGAACACGGATTTGTCTTTTTCCAAAACCGAAATTTTGGAAGAAGTCGACAATTTTCCCGAACGTTTTTCGCCGAACGTGGTGCTGCGGCCACTTTTTCAGGAAATGATTTTGCCCAATTTGGCCTACGTCGGTGGCGGCGGCGAGTTGGCATATTGGTTGGAACGGAAAACGTTGTTCGAGCATTTTGGCATCAATTTCCCGCTGCTGATTCGCCGGAATTCGGTGCTTTTGATTGACCGCGAAAACACCAGAAAACTCTCCCGTTTTGGCATTTCGTCCGCTCGGATTTTTGAGGATGCGGATGCAATTATTCGTTTTTTTATCGAGCAGCACGCCGAGGTGGAAGTCAGTTTGAATACTGAAATTGGCGATTTGCAAAAGATTTTTGATAAAATTGCTTTAAAAGCACGCACCCTCGACCCGACTTTGGAAAATTCGGTGCGCGCCGACGAAACCCGTTTTTTGCAAGGTCTGGAACAGTGGGAAAGCCGATTGATGCGTGCCGAAAAAGCAAAACACGAAGTGACCATCAATCAAATCCGGTCATTGAAAAATCGGCTTTTTCCCGACGGCGGTTTGCAGGAACGGGTCGAAAATTTCCTGCCCTGGTATTTAAAATATGGCGAAAGTCTTTTCAATCAATTGAAAGACAAGTTGTTGCCGCTCGAACGTGGGGTGGTGGTTTTGGAGGAAAAATAATTTTCAATTTTCAAACTTCAAATTTTACCTTTCAAATTCAATTTGAAATTTTGAAGATGGAAAACATCATTTTACAAAACCACCTCCTCCAAAACCGCCGCACATTTTTGCACCGCTCGGCCATCGGCCTCGGCGGTTTGGCACTCGGCACACTGCTTTCGCGCTGCGGAAATGGCGAAAAAGAGGCCACCGAAAACCTAAAACTGGCACTCCCACATTTTGCGCCGAAAGCAAAACGGGTCATTTATCTTTTTCAAAGTGGCGCGCCGTCCCAACTTGAACTGTTCGATTGGAAACCAAAACTCCAAGAAATGAATGGCCAAGACTTGCCCGAATCCATCCGAAAAGGCCAGCGATTGACCACGATGACGGCTGGTCAAAAACGTTTTCCGCTCGCCGGGACGACCGCGAAATTTCAACAAAATGGAAAAAGTGGCGCGTGGACGAGCAATTTGTTGCCATTTACCTCAAAAATCGCTGACGAAATTTGCATCATCCAATCCATGCACACCGAGGCCATCAACCACGACCCGGCAGTCAGTTTTTTCCAAACTGGCAGCCAGCAGCCCGGCAGGCCGTGCATCGGTTCGTGGTTGAGTTATGGTTTGGGCAGTGAAAATGCCAATTTGCCGGCATTCACAGTATTGCTTTCGCGCGGAAAAGGCAACATTCAACCGCTTGCTGCACGAAATTGGGGCAGTGCTTTTTTGCCATCAATTCATCAAGGTGTGCAATTTCGGGCGGGGCACGACCCGGTTTTGTATTTGAAAGACCCGGCGGGTTTGGACAGTTTGAGCCGCCGCGAAATGTTGGACAAAATGGCCGCGCTCAACCAAATCCAACTCGAAGAAATGGGCGACCCCGAAATTTCGACCCGCATTTCGCAGTACGAAATGGCCTACCGGATGCAAACTTCCGTCCCCGAACTCACCGATTTGTCCGACGAACCGGACTCAACTTTCAAACTTTACGGCTCGGATGCCATGATTCCCGGCACTTTTGCGGCCAATTGTTTGCTTGCCCGGCGACTTTCGGAGCGTGGAACTCGCTTTGTCCAACTTTATCACATGGGTTGGGACGCGCATTTTGATGTTTTTGGGATGACTTCGCGGCTCGCAAAAGATGTTGACCAAGCATCCGCCGCGCTCGTTTTGGATTTGAAACAACGCGGTTTGTTGGATGAAACGCTCGTGATTTGGGGTGGTGAATTTGGTCGGACGAATTATAGCCAGGGTCTCGATGCAGGTTTTGGGCGCGACCATCACCCGCGATGTTTTACGATTTGGATGGCCGGCGGCGGCGTAAAACCGGGCATGGTTTATGGAAAAACGGATGAATTTGGTTATAATATTGAAGAAAACCCTGTCCATGTCCACGATTTTCAGGCAACGGTGATGCATCTTTTGGGCATTGACCACGAACGTTTTACATTTCAATATTCGGGTCGGCGGTTTCGGCTGACGGATGTTTCTGGAAAAGTGGTGCATGAAATTTTGGCCTAAACCATCATCCCATTTTCCACAATTTCACACAAAATATGCCCAATCAGAATGTGAGATTCCTGAATTCTTGGTGTGTCGAGCGACGGAACATTGAGTAAAATATCGCACTGCTCGGCCATTTTCCCGCCCGTTTCGCCGGTCATCCCGATGATTTTCATCCCAATTTTTTGAGCAGTTTTGATGGCTTTTAAAATGTTCGGCGAGTTGCCAGAAGTCGAAATGGCGAACAAAACATCATTTTCCCGCCCCGCTGCTTCCAACATTCTGGCATAAACCATTTCAAAACCGTAGTCATTTGCGACCGCCGTCAAATAACTCGAATTGACGTGCAACGCCTCGGCAAAAAGTGGTGCGCGGTCGCGGTAAAACCGCCCGGAAAGTTCGGCAGCAAGGTGTTGGGCATCCGCCGCACTGCCGCCGTTGCCGCAAAAAAGGACTTTTCCGCCGTTTTTAAAAGTGACGGACAGCAAGTTTGCGGCGGCAGAAATTTTTTCTAGAAAAATATCGTCCTGCGCGATGGTTTGTTTGACCATCATGCTTGCCCAGATTCTTTCTTTTATAAATTGACTCACTTTTTTAATTTTAATTCATTAGACGAGTTTCCCCACCAAAAATGCCGCCGACCAAAATCGATTTCCCCATTTTTCCATGTCCACCACCATTTTTTTGCGGTCGGCGAGCGGCAAAGTTCCCTCGTTTTTTTCCAAAAAAAGATAGTGGCGCAGGCAAACTCGCGTGACCGAAACCACAAAATGAATCACCCGCAGTGAGGTTTCAATTTGATTTTTTGGCAAACCGCTCGCCCGGAATTTTTCGGCGACGACGGCCACCTGTTTTTCAAAAAGCAAATGCATCGCCGCGATGTTTTTTTGTTTGGCAAAATGAATCGGCAAAGTTTGGATGCCCTCGTTTTCGTCAAACCAAATGTCAAAAATGTCGTCGCAAAGTTGAATCAAATAGCCAAATTGAAAAATGGCAGATTCCTCCGCCGTCGTCAAATGATTGCCCAAAATCCGCCGGAACATCAAAACCGAACAGCCCCCTTTTTCGGCAGTGATTTTTTCTAAATCCTTGAAAGTCAAAAACTTATCTTGCTGTTGCCGCCCGTCCGTTTCGACATTGAAAACGCGGAGCAGGTAATTTTTGAACGGTTGCAAATCTTGCGGCGGCAATTCTCGGTAAACATTTGACAAAAAATGGAGTGCCAATTTTCGATCGTCGTCCGCAGCGTGGCCATAATCTTCCGGGTTATTTTTCCATAAAATTTTGGCCTCGTCGTGATTCCGAAAAGCATCTGCCAGGTCGTCAAAAAAGTAGGCGAGGGCAGCGAGGTTGCTAAAAAGATGTTTTTCGCGTGGCGTCCGAAAATGATTTTGCAGCGTCCCAAAAATGATGCTTAAATAAGTCGTTCCATAAAAATAATGTTTGAGCCGCCGTTTTTCTTTTGACGTAAGTAGTTCAGGGTGAGGCAGTTCGAGGTCGGCGAGGGCGTTTTTTTTGAAATAATTTGCTGCACGAAAAAACGCAGCGAACAGCCAAACGGTCGCTTTGAAAAGATAAAACCAGTGGGAAAAAAGGCGGATGATTTTCATTTGGGTCGCAATTTTAAAAAAAAATTGAAAAAAATGAAGCAAAATAAACTCCGTAAAACCCTCACCCAATTTTTGAAAACCGAGGTAAAAAAATTTTATAAATCTTTGAAAAAGAACTTGTTGCGCAGTTTTTTTTAAAATTGAGCTGCACGAAACCTAGCAAAAAATAAGTCACGACAATGTTGAAAGCAGGATTGAGCGAGGTGTTCAGACACCCCCATCTTTGAACCATCAGTTTTGTTACATCATTTGTTTAATCAAAATCTAATCAAAAATTATGAAAAAGGACACGCTTCACACTAGCCAATTGGCAAAATTCCAATCCCTTCACACTGCTGAAATGCTAAAAATTAAAGGCGGCGACGACAAACGTCCCGACCGTCCGCCCGGCACTACGCCACCGCCGGGTGGTGGCAGCCAGCCGAATGGCAACTTCGCAAGTTTTTAAAAAATTCTTTCCTAAAACACGCAAAAGGAGACCGCCGGAGAAATTCTGCGGTCTTTTTTTTTCTAATCCTTTAAATCTGAAAATGCTATGCGAATTAAATTATTTACCTGCTTTTTTATTTTTTCTACAACTTTTTTATTGAATGGTGGCAACCCAAAATTGCCCGATTTCAAACCAATGGATGTTTATACACTTTTGGATTTGGCAGATGTTTGGTCGTGGAAAAATCTGGATACCGCGTTTTTAATCAATCAAACGGCTTGGGAAAAAGCAAAATCAAGCGGTGATCGCGTGGCTGAATTTTATACGATCCGCGAGCGCGGCATCTATTTTGAAAAATACAACCGACCCGCCGAGGCCATCCCTGAATATGAAAATGCGATGCGGGTTTTGTCCGACTTGAAAGATAAAAATAAGTATTTGCCAGTGATTTTCAACGACTTAGCCATCGCCAGTCGAAAATGTGGGCAGTATTTTGAGTGCAGAAATTACCATGAAAAAGCATTGAAAATCGCCGTCGAAACCAAAGATTTGGAACTTGAAGAAGACAGTTATCACGGCATTGGTTTTTTGCTGGAAACGGTCGGCGATTGGGACAAGGCCATCGAATGGTACCAAAAATCGGTGACTGTGGCCGAAAAACGGGGCAGCAAAAAAGGCGTCGTCATTTCATATCAAAACATCGCCAACGTGCTGCAAAAGTCTGGAAATGAACAACTTGCGCTCGAAAAAATTGGAGAAGCATGGCAACTCGCTGCCCAAACCGACTCCGCCCGGCAAGCCCATGTCCTGCATGATTTTGGGCAAATTTTGGCTGCGACCGGAAATTTTACCGAGGCGCAGGCCAAATTTTTGACCTCACTTTCATTTTACGAAAAATTGGGCGACCGTCCGATGATGGCGCGTTCGTTGGTACACATCGCAAATACGCACTTTGAAAAAGGTGATTTTGAGGTGGCTTTTCAATTTTTTCAAAAATGTTTTCAACTAAAAGATGCCATTCGAAACGACGACCTCGCTCAACTTTGGTTGGATTTTGGGGAACTCCAATCGAAGCGGAATCAATTGAAAAGTGCCGAAAATGCCTTTTCAAATTGCCTTTTGCTTGCGGAAAAATATGGTTACAAGGGCTTTTTGGAAAATGCCAACCAAGGTTTGGGCGAAGTTTTTGAAAAGGAAGGACAGATAAATTTGGCCTATTTTCATCAAAATCAAGCCGTTGAAATCTCCGAATCACTCCAAAAATTGGAAAAAAACCGCCGCAGTGCGGAACTCGAATTTCGTTTCACCGCCCAAAAAACTGCCGAAACCATCCGGGAATTGAAAAATCGGAACAATCAAATTTTGCTCGGCGGCGTGGCGGGCGCGGCGGTTTTGTTTGCCATTTCTTTCCTCTTTTTGTTTGCCCAAAAAACGCGGCACAACCAGCTTTTGAAAAATAAAAACCAGGAAATCGAGCGCAGTAATTTGCAACTTCGTGAATCGAACACGGTGCTCCAACAATTTGCCTACGCCACTGCCCACGATTTGAAAGAACCGCTGCGAACCATCGGCAGTTTTGTCGGGCTGCTCCAACTGAAACATGGCGCGAGTTTTCCGCCCGAAGCCATCGAGTATTTTGAATTTGTTAAAACGGGCGCGAACCGGATGAATACTTTGCTGAGCGATTTGTTGGAATATTCGACCGTTTTCATGGACTCGCCGGGCAGGGGCGCGACGCCGATTTTTAAAGGTTTGCATGAAGTTTTGGGCAATTTGCACGAGGCAATTCGGAAATCTGGGGCGGTTTTGGACTTGCCTGTTGAAATTCCGCTGCCACCCGTTTCGATGCCGAAAAGCCATTTTGTTCAACTTTTCCAAAATTTGCTGAGCAACGCCATCAAATTTTCGCCTGAAAATCCGAGAATCCAAGTTTTAATTGACCGAAAAGAACCTGATTTTTTCACCATTTCGATTCGCGACAACGGCATCGGAATTGATAAAAATTATAGCGAAAAGATTTTCCAAATTTTTCAACGGCTTGATAAACAACGGTTTGAGGGCGCGGGAATCGGTTTGGCAATTTGCAAAAACATCGTTGAAAAATATCATGGCTCGATTTGGTTCGAATCGGAATTGGGGCGGGGGACTACTTTTTTTGTGCGGCTTCCGGTCGGGGTCGAGGTCGGGGTTTTGGAAATGGCGGGGGGGGCGGCGAATTGAAAATTTAATATTGTCTGAATCAGAATTTACAGAATTTTAGAATTTTTCAAACGCCAAAATTCTGAAAATTCTAAAATCCAGTAAATTCTGATTCAGACAATTGAAAAAATTTCATCGCATCACAGCCACCGTCCCATAAATTTCTTCCGCCGTTCCGTCCACCAATTTCACTTTCATTTTCCAAGTCAAAACACTTGATTGGACGGGTTTTCCAGCAAATTTTCCATCCCAACCTTGCCCAAAATCGGTCGGCAGGGCATTCCTGATTTCGTGGACGAGATTTCCCCAGCGGTCAAAAACTTGAAAAATGTCCACTTTTTCAATGGATTTTCCAAAAAACGGCTTCAAATGTGTGTTCCCGTCGGTCGTGGCTGTCGGCAAAAAAACATTCGGGACAAAAACAGAAACCACCCGCGCAACTTCCACCAAAAAATCGTCGCTCGCGCGGCAACCGTTCGCGTCGGTCACCGTCAAAAAATAACGAAAACTACCGAGCGGCTTCGAGATTGGCGCGAGACAAGTGTCGCAATCGAGGTATTTTGGGCTCGACCAATGATATTTTAACGGCGTCGTCGCGTTCGATTGAATATTCAATTGAATCGAATCGCCGAGTTCAATGGTTCGGTCGTCCGGCAAAATCACGGTCAGCGGGTCTGGTTGAAAAACAAAAATCTGCTCCTCGACTTGGCATCCGAACTCGTCCAAAGCCAAAATCATGTATTTTCCGGCGGCCAATTTTTCAAAATCAAAAATTTGCCCCGGCGGATTTCCATCAAAACCAACCAGCAAAGTCGAATCGGCACTCGAAATCCGAATCGCCCCATTTTTTTCACCAAAACATCGAACCGAATCCGTCTCGACCGAAAAAGAAATCGGCGGAAATTCTGCAACCGTTCCGTCGGCGGTCGTCGTGCAATCGTTCGCATCAGTCACCGTGATTTGGTAATTTCCGGCGGGCAAATCTTCGAGCAACGGCTTGGTTTCGCCGGGCAAATTCCACGAAAAATGGAACGGCGGCAGCCCGCCGGAAGTCTCGGCCAAAAGCGAACCATCGGAAAGTCCGATGCAAGTTGCGGTCGTTTTTATTTCAATATCGATGGCCGGCAAAACCGTCAATTCAAAAACTTGGGTCGAATCGCAGCCGTTTGCGGCCGTAAATAATTTTTTGTAAATTCCAGTTGTGGCAATATTTTGCCCAAAGATGTTGTAAGTTTCTCCGGTGCAAATTTTGGGAAATTCTGTTTTCCAAAAAGTATCTTTTTTGCCGACAAAAAGATGGACGGTCGAATCGCAGCCCGTGATTGCCGTCAAATTGAAAATTTTGTCCTCGCCCGGCAGCATTTCAAAACCGAGATAATTTAATTTTTTGCCTTCGCAAATTGCTGTGTTTTCTGTTTTTTGAAATGTGCCGACGGCAGTGCCTTTCACTCGAACCAAGACCGTCGAATCGCAGCCAAACCGGGATTTTAGGTCAAAAACGTGCTGTTCGCCGGGCGAGATTTCAATGTTATTCCACAAAACTTTCCGGCCAAAACAAACCGTCGTGTCGAATTTGTGGTAAAAAGTATCGTTCACGGCCACAAAAATCGTGTCCATATTTCGGCAACCGTTGTTGAAACCCGCTTCCAAAATGATATTTCCAGAAAATGGCGCGTTCACTTTGACCGTCGAGCAAGTCGTGCAATCCAAAAACAGCCCCGGTTTCCAACTGTAAAAATCAAAACCGGACTCGGCCAAAATGAAATTTTCGCCAGCGCAAATCACGTGGTCGGCACCGATATTGACCACCGTGCTGCTGTCCACGCCCACTTTTCGGGTGTCAGTTTTCGTAATTCCGCAGACATCGGTGACGGTCACGGAAAACGTGCCGGGTTCGGAAATCAAAAAATTAGGCGTGTTCGTGCCGTCCTGCCAGTCCCACGATTGAAAATCGACGCCAGCAGCGTTCAAATTCAAAGTCGTGCCGTCGCAAATCAAAGTGTCTTTGCCCAATTCGAGCGCGCCGGGGGTATATTTATAAAAAAAACCGACCATGTTATTTTGAAAATCGCACTCGCCGATGGTCGTGGTCGGAAAATCTTTTGAAAAATTGAAAGGCGTGGATTTCGAGTGATTGTCGTTCAAAACCAAAAAAACCGAGTCGTTGGCAACGCGCGGAATTTTCATAAAAAAACTGCGGCAACTATCTTTTTGCAAAGAGAAACCGAGCGGTTGCAAGCCCAGCCAAACCGCAGCCGTGCGCGTCGGGTTTTTTTTGTAAAAAGAAACGGGTGTCGTGGCAGGTAAAAATTTATCCCCAACATTACAAATTTCGAGCACGACGACCAGCGAATCACGGTCGCAACCGACATTTTCCAAAGTCAAATTGCCGTCGGGCGCAGGAAAAGTGGGGTTGAAAAATTGGTTCAAAAAAGTGTTGAGTTCCAGCCCGTCGCCGACCACGTTCGGATTTTGTTGGAAGCGCGGGACGGACAAATCATCATTGATATTCGTATTAAAATATGCGTGCTGATTCCAAACTTTCCGAGACGCGATGCCCGGCGAACCGACCGCTTCGTAACACGAAACCGAGCCAAAATCGCCCGAACCGTTTGTCCCACAAATAATTACGACCTCAGTTTGGCCGTCGGCATCGACATCCAAAATCAGCGGAGCCTCGATGTGGGTCAGCGAAGTGCAGGCATCCTGCCATTTTACCTGGCCGGTCGCGCCTTCCAAAATCTGCAAACTCGTCTCGCTCCGATAAACCACATCCGCCGAGCCGTCGCCGCAAAAATCAAAAACGGAGCAAGTCGTAATCGAACTGCCGTCGGTCGTCGGGTTTATCCAAAGTATTGAAAAGTCGTTTTTCAAAGCATAAAGCCATGGATATCCAACAAAACTGACTTCTAATTTGCCATCGCCATCGAGGTCGGCGACGTTGGCACGCGACGCGCCGTTCGGTTCATTTGTCAAAAGGTGAAATTCGCGGAGCACGCTCGGCGTCTGGATATCCCAAACGTAAATATAATTTTCCGTGCCTTTTTTGCCTTGAACGATTGCATCGAGGTCGCCGTCGCGGTCAAAATCAGCCACCGAAGTGAAGCCATCCGAGTAATTTGCGGGAGCCGAAACGACTGGCGTTGCATTTCCTGTTGCCAAATTGACGGCCAAAACTTGGTTGCCAGCTACGATTTCCAAACCAGCGCAGTCCGGGCAAAAATTATCGGGCAGCACATCCATCGCCACCGTTTGATTAAACGAAAAACCAATCGCAACGCGCGCCGGATGCTCGCCCGCCGAAACCGCCGCGCCGCCGGAAGCCAAAAGTGCACCCGTTTGGCCACTGAAAACTTGATTCCCGATGATGATTTCAGCCTGTCCGTTGTTGTCCATGTCGGCGATGCTCGGCACCGAAAAACGGTAGCGTTGGTCGTAACCAACTTGAATGGTGGATGCAAAAAGCAGCGAACCGTCGTGGTTCCAAGCCCTCAAAATGCGGTCATTCCCGACCAAAACGATTTCCCCAAAACCATCTTTGTCCAAATCTGCGAGTGCAGGAGCCGTGCCGCCGGGGTAATCGGTCGGGCCGATGATGGTGCGTTTGGTTGCGCCGGTTTTTCCATCAATGATATAAATTTCCGGGCCTTCGCAGCGGGCAGTGACGACTTCGGGCACGCCGTCCGCATCCAAATCCCCTGCGACGAGGGTGGCATAAGTTCCAGTTTCGGCGGTTGCAGTCCACTGAATTCCGAGGGAAAGATTGGTGCAGGGTGGGATGTAAAAACAGTCGGCGTTGCAAGTGGAATAATAAAAATCGGTGCATTGCCCGGTGCAGGTACAGTCTTGATCGTAGCAATCAATCAGGCCGTCCGCGTCGTCGTCGAGACCGTTTGTGCAGTTTTCGGTTTGGGAAAATGCTAAAAATGGGGAAAAAAGCAGGAAAAGAATGGGGAATCGCCGCCGAGAATTGGCTTTTCGATTGGCCAAAACCGGTGAAGTTTGGAGTCGATTTTTTTGAAAAATATTTTCCGGCAGGAAAAAATTAAGGACAAGTTGAAGTGTTTGATGGAGCGTGGTGGAAAGTTTTGCCATTTGTAAAACAGTTGAAGATCGGTAAATCGGCGGTCAAAACGAGCCGGATTTGCCTTTCTTGCCCGGCCAAAACCGGTTAACAGAACGTTGTAAAATTGTTAAAAAATGGCGGTGAAAGTGATTAAATCAATCATGCAAAAAGTGGTCTTATTGAAAAGGGTCGTTACTCGTTGATTGTTTGGTATCAAAAAGGTAAATGAAAACGATGTTTTTGTTTCGGATTTCGTAATAAAGTCTGTGTCTTTTGTTTTTTCCAACCAAAATAAAACGGATTTGGTTGTCATGTCGAGATGGCCGACCCGATTCAGGGAATTGCAAAAGTCTGCGAGATTGTTGAAGCAGCGTTTGCACAAATTTATCAGCGGTGGATTGGCCGTAATTTTCAAAAATATACTCCGCCACCTCGACGATCTGACTCAAAACTTTGTCCTCCCATATTAATTGAGCCATTTTGATAATCTTTTTAGTGCCTCTTCATTTGAAATAAGGTTGCGTTCATCTCTGCTTCTTTCGATGGCGCGGTGAAGATCCATAACTTGGGCAGGCGTCATATCCGAATCATCATCAGATTTTTGCGTGGCACTTATTTTTTGGGAAACAAATTCCCGAATAATTTGGAGTAATTTCTCAAGTTCGTTTTCAGATCGGACAGCAGAAACGAGTTCAAAAATTTCACCTTTCATTTCGAGAGTGGACATATCAATTCAATTTTAAAATTAAAAATGTAGTTGGACATTTTGATTTTGGGCAAAGTTATCATTGAAAACAGCAATTTTTGCCCTGATTTTTTTACCAAATTTGAATTTTATGAAAGCCTTGATTTTAAATAAACTCCACCAACCCCTTGATTTTCAAGAAATTGAAACCCCAAAACCAGAGAAAAACTTCCCCGTCGTTGCAATTCGGGCGGCGGCTTTGAACCACCGAGATGTCTGGATTTTAAAAGGTCAATATGCTGGAATCAAACTTCCAGCCTCGCTCGGCAGCGACGGGGCAGGGGAGTTGGACGGCAAAAAAGTGGTGATTTACCCGGCGTTGGAATGGGGAAAAAACCCAAAATTTCAAAGCGCAAACTTTCGAGTTTTGGGCATGCCGGACGCTGGGATGTTCGCTGAATTCATCAAAATTTCCAAAAAAAATATTTTCCCAACACCCGCGCACCTCAATTTTGAAGAAATCGCCGCGCTGCCCGTCGCAGGTTTGACAGCGTGGCGCGTGCTTTTTTCGCGTTGCCAATTGAAAAAAGGAGAAAAAGTATTGATTTGTGGTATCGGTGGCGGTGTCGCTTTGATTGCGATGCAATTTGCTTTGGCGGCTGGGGCGGAGGTTTTTGTAACTTCGGGGAGCGATGAAAAAATTGAAAAAGCCGTCCGGCTCGGCGCAAAATCAGGGGTAAATTATCGAACCGACGACTGGGACAAAATCTTGAAAAAAGAAATCGCCGTGGGGAGTGGCTCCCCGGCCCGCCCCGGGTGGGGGGGGACGGGGAACAAAGGGGTTGTTTTGGTGGTGGGTTTGGGGGG
>JANNMS010000288.1:0-28900 GCA_031398055.1 Saprospirales bacterium
AAGTAAGTTTTCAGGTGTTTGAAAAAGCGGCAGAGCCGCAAAATATTTGTAGTAGTGACCCAACGAAATTTTTTCAGAGGTGCGTAGCACCGAAATATTGCGGTGCTACGCACCTTGCTTGTGATTGTCTCGATATTCTACAAATATTTTGCGGCTCTGCCGCTTTTTAAAACACTCGAAAACCTCATTTCAACTACTTAAAAAAATTAAAAGACATGAAATTCTTCAGCATTCTCCTTGTTTTCACGATGTTTTTTGCCCAAAACGGCTTTGCTGTAAACAAAACTTGGAACGGTGGGTCGGGCAGCTGGTCCGTAGCGGCCAGTTGGTCCCCTGTTGGCGTTCCCAACAACTCGGACTTCGTCACCATCAACTCCGGCACCGTCAGCATCAGCAACATGACGAACGCCGAATGTGCCGGGATGGGCAACTTTGGCACCGTCCACATCGCCGGCGGAACCTCCAGCAGCGGAATCCTCGAAATCTTAGGTGACGGCATCCACGAGGGAACCTTTATTCTGGACGGGCCAAACACACTCCTTCTTTTTAGCGGCGGGATCAACGAGATGAACGGTGCTACCCTCACCGGCACCGGCACCGTCCAGCACTGGGGGGGCGCGACCACTGTTTTCAACGCCGGGACGACGGTTGCCGCCACCCTCAAACTCGACCACTTGTTCGGCACCATCACCGACAACATCGGCATCACCTGGGCCAGTGCCAAATTATTCGCCGGCACCCTGAACGGCACGGGCAGTCCGACCATCAGTGGAAACACGGAATTTACCAACACCGGCACCTACACACTCGACGGCACCGGCACCCTGACCACCATCGGCCCCGTCGCATTCAACGCCAGTTGGCTCACCATCAAAACCAAAACCTTCCGCATCAACGGCGGCATGACCTTGAACGCCGGCGATTTGATAATTGACAATGGGGGCGTGTTCGACATCCCAGCCGGGGCGGTTTTCCAGGTACCGTACTCAAGTACGGACATTGTGAGCAACGTCGGCGGCGGCACTGTCAACCTCGCCGGGACGCTCCAAAAAAGCAACAGCAGTGGCGTGTTCATCGTCGGCCCCACCATCGCTTTCAACAACACCGGCACCGTCAACCTGACCGCCGGAACGATGCGGCTCCAAAAAGGGGCCGACCACACAGGCACTTGGTTGCTCGACGGGGCCACGACGGTGCTGGAACTTGCGGGCAACGGCAGCCATTCGTTCACCAGCGCAACGCTCACCGGCACGGGCACCGTTTTGGTGTACAATCAAACCAACGTCACGACTTTCAATGCCGGAACGAGCCTCGCCCCGACGCTCAAACTTCAGGTCCAATTTGGTGCCACCGCCCGGATGAACACCAACTTGGTTTGGGCAGCCATCACCATGTCGGGCGGAAAAATGGACACGGGCCTGCCGAACATCCTCACCACCGTGAGCGGCCCGCTCCTCTGGAATTCCGGCGAAATCCACGCCCTCGACAACACCTGCACCCTCACCGTCAATGGCCTCACCACGCTCAACGGCGGCAGCGCCCAACGCCTCAACTACTCGACCATCAACCCCAACGGCGGCATGACCTGGAACAGCGGCAATATCCAACTCGACAACGGGGCCGTCTGGAACATCCCCACCGGGCTGCTCGTCTCCACATCAACACCGGGACACATCAACACCGCGACACCCGGCTCGGGCGGCTCGTTCAACCTCTCGGGCACTTTTCAAAAAACGGGCGGGGCCGCAATGAACCTCGGCACCGGGACGACTTTCCAAAACTCGGGCACCGTGAAAATCCTCGGCGGCCCCTTCAACATCAGTGGAAATTTTGTCAACAACCCTTCCGGCACTATCGCGGGCAACGCCCCGGGAAACTGGGTTTTCTTTGGCGGGAGCAGTTTTACGAATTCCGGAAAAATTTCCCCCGGAGCCAGCATCGGCACCCTCCACGTGAGCCGCAGCGGCTTGCCCATCGGCCTGCACATCAAGGTTTTGGACATTGAAATCGCCGCCGGAAGCCCCGTCCAAAAAGACCTTTTGAACATCACCGGCAACCTCGAAATCTTGGCCGCCGCCACCCTCAATGTCTCCGAAACCCAATGCCTCGACGACGGCACCTACACCATAATTACGTACACCGGCACCCGGACCGGCACTTTTTCGACCCTCAACCTGCCCGCCGGGTACACCGTTGCCTATGACGACGCGGGCAAAAAAGTCAATCTCGTGTACGACGACCCAAATCCGGCCATCACTTTTTGCCCCGCCGACCTCGAAGTTTGCGAGGGCGCGCCCGTCAACATTGACCCCGCCACGGCGACCGACAACTGTTCCGGCGTGATGGTCTCGAACGACGCGCCGCCCACTTTCACCGTCGGCACGACCATTGTCACGCACACCGCCACCGACTCAAAAAGCCAAACCGCGACCTGCGAACAGACGGTCACCGTCGTTTCCGGTGTCCCCGGCGACAACGACTGCGACGGTTTTTCGCCCGTCACCGGCGATTGCAACGACTCCGACGACACCGTTTTCCCCGGCGCGCCCGAGCTCTGCGACATGCTCGACAACGACTGCGACGGCATCTGGAACGAGGGTCTCCTCCTGAACACAACCAAAATCGTCGGCACCATCACCAACAGCACTTGCATCAACGGCACCGACGGGGCCATCAACGTCACGACCACCCTCGGCACCGCGCCCTATACTTGGCAATGGTTTGGCCCCAACGGTTTTTCGGCCACGACAGAGGATGTGAGCGGTCTGGTGCCGGGCAATTATTGGGTCGTCGTGGACGACGCGGCGGCCAACCGCTGCCCGAAAGCCAAAAAATTCATCGTCAAAGGCGCGGCCGCCACGATGTCCCCGGCGGCGGCATGCGGCACGGTCAAAGGCAAATTGTTGCTGACAACGCTCAAACTCACAGGCCAAACCATCACTTATTTGTGGTCCACTGGTGCCACGACCAATTCAATCACCGCCGTCGCAGGCACCTATTCCGTCACCTTGACCCTCAAAACCACTGCCGTGCCCCCCGTCATCCTTTGCACGTACGTCATGAACGGCACCATCGAAGCCGCGCCCGCCATCACCATCCCGAGCGTGACCGTCAGCGGCACCGGGCCGAACGGCACCGCGCTCGTCAACACGGCGGGCGGCACCGCGCCCATCACGTTCAAAGGCAAGCGGACCTCGGCCCCCATCCTGACTTTGGCCGCCCAAAGCACGCCTACTTTCAGCCCGCTCCAATCCGGCATCTACCGTTTTGAAGTCGTCGACAACAAGGGCTGCAAAGCGTCCAAGACCAACGTCGTCGTGCCCTCGGCTTTGCCCCCCGGCGAAATGGAAGAAAGGGGAGATTTTGATCTGGAAGAAACCCCGCAGTTTTCTGTTTTCCCAAATCCCGTTGAAAACCAATGCTTTGTGCAGCGAGATTTGTCGTCCTTTGAAAAATTGACAAACCTGAACGTCCAAGTTTTCGATGCCGCTGGGCGTTTCGTTTTGGAAAAACCGTGGGATGCCGAAGCGGAAACGCTGGAGTTGGATTTTGGCCCGGAAACCCCGTTGGGGGTTTTTGTCATCAAAATTTTGGCGGAAGACGGCTCGCTTGCAACCGTGCTGCGGGTGGTAAAAATGTGAACAAAAGTGTTCGGCTGAAAAATTTTCAAAAAAAATCCGCCCCTTGTTTACGTCCGGTTTTTGGATTTACAACATAAAGGCAAGCACGGCAAAACGGCCCTGCCCAATGTTTTTCCACGGCAACATTTTCCAAAAAAAGCCGTGGCGCGGATGCCGAAAAGCGGAAAGAGTAGGCAAAAAATCCACTCAATTTTTTAAAAATGAAAATGCTCATTTCAATTTTCGCTTTTGTTTTTTTTAGCCAATTGGCTTTCGGCCAATCGAATCAAAAACAGGCCAACAACCAATCCCAAACCGTGCAGGACAACGAACCTAATGCCGTAGCCCTCGACAATGATCCAAGATCGGACAATGAAAAAATGTTAGATTACAAAGCCTGTTTGAAATCATGTGGGTATGAATTTGATGATGCAGGCCAAGAAAATGCACGGAGACTGTGCGAAGCAGGGTGCTCAATTCACTTGGATAAAAAACAACTAGACAACAATCAATCGAACAAGAACAAGAACAAGAATTTAAAAAAGGTTAAAAACTGAATCGAAAAAAAACGCACCAGTCTTGCCGTGGCTGGTGCATTTTTTTGGGGTTTGCTAAATTTTTTCAAAAAAACCGCCCCTTGTTTACGTCTGGGTTTGGGATTTACAACATAAAAGCAAGCAGGGCAAAACAGCCTTTTCCAGATGTTTTTAAACACAAATCCGTTCACTCAAAAATCAAAAATTTCCACAATGAAAAATTTCATTTCAATTGCACTTTTTCTTTTTATCGCATTTGACATTTCGGCAAATAATAAATTTGTCAAACCCGATTTGGTGATTGTGAAATTGACAAATTTTCAAAACAATGTCGGGAACAAAAAAATCTATTTTGACATCGAAGTTCGAAACGCAAGCAGTGTGCCCGCTTTTTTAAGTGCCGCGGGCATTTCGATCCAAACTTTCTTGTCCCAAACTGCCGGCAACAATACCAGCAATCCGGCAGGCGGCTTGGTGATGCCTGGAAGTGCGGGCGCGACCATTCCGGCGGGCCAATCGAAGGTTTTCAAAAACGTTTGGTACAGTTACGGCAACGACCCCTGGGACAAATTTGCATACATGATTGTCCATATTGATCACAACAATTCGGTCGCCGAATCGGATGAAACGAACAACAAAAGGATTGCCCGGATCGGCCCAGATTTGAGCCTCGAGGTCAGCGGCGTGACCCATTCTATCGAGACCAACTCCCAAACTGGGGTTGTTTTCAAAGAATACAAGTTCACCTGCACCGTCAAAAACGTGAGCGAATGGACAGCAGTTTTGGATGAAAACCACAAACTCACCATCCAATCGTACCGCGTGAGCACTTGCACTGGAGCCTCGGTCGGTGGGGCGGGCGGGCGGCTGGTCGGCCAAAATTTGACCCAAATCCTGCCCGGCGAAACTGTTGTTTTTGAAAATCAGAGCGCAAACCAACCTCCGAAAGCGACGACAAAAATCCGGGTAGAACTTTTGTACGCCATCGATTCCAATCTGGCCAACAACAAATCCTGCATCGAAAATTGAGCCGCTGAAAAAACTCCTCCCATTTTTTATTCACCGGTTTTGATTTTTCAATAAAAACGGGCTGGCCGAAACCAGCCCGGTCGGGTCACTCCGCCATCCCAAACACTTTTTTCACGCTCGTTCTCACTTTTTCAAACCTCCTCCGTTGCCGACCGGCGAAGGTTTTTTTCTGAAAAATTGACCGGAAAATTTGTTCAAAAATGAAAAATGCCAGACGGTTTTGAACTCGTCTGGCAAAAAACATTTGAGAATAGCGCCTGATTTCAATTAAAATTTGACAACCTGTCTCGCCCAAATTTGCTTCCCGGAAGTCATTTTTAAAAAATAAACGCCCGGCGGCAAGCCATTCAAATCAAATTGTTCCGATCCAGTTTTTGCCGGCGGCAGCGGACGCGATTGCAACAATTTACCCAAATTATTGACGAGTGAAATTTCGCCAACCGATTGATTATCAATTTGATACCGCACAAAAACCACGTTCGCCGCAGGGTTTGGGTAAACTTGAAAAATGTCCGTTTTTGAAAAATTATCCTCCGTGCGCTGCGCTGTTTTTTGGGGAATTGCAGCCGCTTTCGGACGGTTTTCGGACAAATTTTTCATCGTAACATCGTCTGCAAAATAGCCAATCGCGCCGCCAAAATTGTAAAATGACAAACGATCGAGCGAGCCGAAAAACAGGGAATCCTGCACATTGACAATTAATTTTCCATCCAACCAAAATTCGCGTCGCTGTTCGTCGAGGTCAAAAATGAAACGCAGGTCAAGCCATTTATCAAATTCAAAAGTAAAACCCGCCGCTTCGTTGGTCGAAAAATCGCGGGTCAAAAACATCGTGCCGTCGGTTTTGAAAACAAATTGCCACCACAAATTATCGCCAATTTCAAATTGTCCGCCGCCGGGATTGCCTTTTGGAATGTAAATTTTGGCACTAATTTCATATTTTCCAGCCGTTCGATTGCCCAACAAAAGGTCGCCGCCATAATTTTCGCCACCGACCCGAACCGCCCTGCCGCCGCTGAAATTGGCAAATCCTTCCCAAAAACTGGTCACGCCGAGATTGCATTCCGAACCGGACGGCGCAGACAAATCTGTCCAAATTTCGGCTTGTCGGCCAATTTTGCCCATCGGATAGGCATCGAAATTTTCACAAATCAGGTATTCGTTTGGGTCGCAAGCCGTGTTGGTTTGCGGTGCCGGGTCGCCGGGCGGCAGGCAGGAACCGAATTGAATCGTGGCCAAACGCTTCGAACGACAATCATTGGGCATCGTAATTTCTCGGTCAAACGAGCCTGCAGAGTTCAAAACGCCGCAGCCGCCGAGCACACTTTCATTTTGTCCCCAGGCATTTCCGTTGATAAATTTGTATTTCATCGTGCTACCCGCCGGGCATGGGATGGTGGTTTCCCAAACATTTCCGTCGATGTATTTCATCGGATGTGCATCGGTTTTCCAGCCGTCGGCATCGCAAACAAAATGAACGCCCTGCGGCGAGGCCTCCAAATTGCCCAAATCCACCCGAAAATTGGCAGTCGGTAGAAAAACTTCATCCGTAAATTTGAAAAAATACGGCGATTCGCTCGACGAAGCTTTTCCCGTGCCGCCCCACCCGATTGTCGGTGATAAAAAATCAAAAGATTGGATGGGAAAACCAGTTTTTGGGCAATCGGAATACAAATCCCAAGAATCGCCGTGGTCGTGGGTGATGTAAATTTCATACCCAATTTTGGGCAAATGTTTATTTTCAATGCCCAACAAAAACGTGCCCGAAGTTCCGGGGATACCTTCCAAAGCACGCGTGAAATACCTGTTTTCGTTCATTCCCGGCAATTTTATGGACGGGATTTCTGTCCAAGTCTGGCCGCCGTCGGTGGTTCTGATGACGCGCGAGACGTTCAAAGCCGCAAAATAATCGGTTCCGGTCGCCTTCGACATCGCCGTGGCCATCCCATTATTTTCATCAGTAAAACTGAGCAGGCTAATCGGCAAATTGAGTGGCGTGACGAGAAGCGACCAATTTTCGCCCCGATCCGTACTTTTTAGGATGGTTCCATTGCCCAGCGGAATCCAAATTGTGTGGCCGACCACATCGTAAATTTCGCCGGCGACGAAAAAAATACTCTGCGGAAAAGCCGTCGGGACGGATGCCGGCAAGTGCCAAGTTTTGCCGCCGTCGGACGTAATTTTCATGTTGTAAGACCTGCGGTAAACGATTCCGTGCATTTCATCAAAAAAATGGACGATAAAACCTGCTGCCGAATCTTGCAAAATGGTCTCCCAATTTTTGCCACCGTCGGCGGTGTGCACGATTTTGCACATCCTTTTTTTGGTTGGGTGCCGGAGCGAAACCCAAACGTGGTCGGCATCGGTTGCCGAAAGTCCGGTCGCGCGCAAACCGAAGGATTCGGGTAATTCGAAAACTTTCCAAGTCGTGCCGCCGTCATTCGTCCGAACGACGGAAGTTGGCGTTTTTTCATCGCCGGAATAATTGCCGGGTCGGGTGAGATTTGCCCAAACTGTTTGGTTATCCACCGTTTTGAGGGCTTCAATCCAATCGTTGGTGATGTTTGGGACGAGTTCGTAACCTTTTTCGAGCCATTGTGCATTGGTTTGGTGGACGAAAAAAGTTAGGAGGATGGTGGTGGGAATCCAGTTTTTCATCTTTGTGAAATTGAGGTAGTTGGGTGAGGAAATAATTTGGAATCAAAATCTGACGGTAGTTTAAAAATTAAAAGTAAAAATTAAATTAAGGCAAAATTTCATGCTTTTCAGGAGGTTGCATTGGATAAATGCGAAACGTGTTTTTCAAAAAGCGTGGGAGTAGGCCATTTGGTCGAAAATGGGCAATTCTTCCGAAAGTACGGTGGGCGACACGCCAGCAAACTGCTGAAAATCGCGCACCAAATGCGAGTGATCTGAGTAATTAAATTCGGCAACCAAGTCCAGCCAGGATGTTTTTGGGTTGGTGTACATCTTTTTCGCCACTTCCCGAAACCGGACAATTCGGATAAATTCTTTGGGCGTCAGCCCGATTTCCGTTGAAAACTGCTGCTGCAACCGACGCGGACTGACCTGAAATTTTTTCGACAAATCATTGACGGTCAACAAACCTTTTGAATGATTTATCCAATTTGTCAACGGCAGGGTATCGGTTGGTTTGAGATTTTTGGTTTCTTTCAAAAAATATTTCAAAAGATATTTTTCAATCAACTTGACGACTGTTGCCGGGGCGTCAATTTGCCAAAGCTTTTCTTGCAAATCACGAAAAAACACGGATTTCCCAATCAAATCGAACGAGTAAAAATGGCCGGTCATCGCTCCCGCGGTGTCCTGCAAAAAATGGTGCAATGCATGGGGGTGGAGCGCCACGATGCACAGATCGCAATGGCCTGACCAATTAAAAAGCCCAAAAATCTTGCCCTGTCCGACCAAAAATGGTTGATCAAAACTGTCGCCCAAATCGCTTTTTATGTTCGCCCCGACAATTAAATTTTTGGATGAAAATGGTTTTCCAAATGGAAAAAAAATGGCAGGTTCTCTCTTCGGCGTGATGTGTTGTGGCGTGCCGGCGAGCGGAAAATCAAGCTGCATCACGACATATATTCGGATAAACGGACGCAACGCAGGATGCGGAAAAAAGACTTGAATTTGCATTGGTTTGATGGAATATGAATTGAAAAAAGAAAAACGACTGAAAATGGAGTTCAATCATTGATTGAGCATTTGAAAAAAAAGTAACTGTCGTTGGTCTATTTTTCAAATTTGCCAGGCATTTCGGAAAGCAAAATGGCCGGGTAACTTTGCCCCAAAAAACTCAAAAAGTGTACGAAGAATTTGAAACCGCGCTCCGCGAAATGGGCTGGCTGAACACTTGGTTTGGCATCTCGACCAGCATTTTTTTGCGGTATTTGCTTTTTGCCGGGCTGCCGTTTTTGATTTTTTATGTTTGGAAAAAGAAGGAATTTTTCCACAAAAAAATCATCCCAAAATTTCCCAAAAAATCAAAAGTGAGCGCGGAAATTCAGTACTCGTTGATTTCTTGTTTGATTCTCGCTGCTTCGTTTTTGTCCACTTTTTTTGCTTTTCAAAATGGCTACGGGCAACTTTATTTGAAAATTTCGGACCGCGGTTGGCCGTATTTTTTCGTTTCCATCGGCCTGATAATTTTCCTGCACGATGCCTATTTTTATTGGATTCACCGGGCGATGCACCACCCAAAACTTTTTCGCTGGTTTCATTTTGTGCATCATAAATCGGTGAACACCACGCCATTTTCGGCATTTTCTTTTCATCCAATCGAGGCGATTGTGGAATTTGCGGTCGTGCCGCTTGTCGTTTTTTTGGTGCCGATCCACGTTTTTGTGCTGGTGATTTTTGGGTCTTGGACGATGATTTTCAACGTTTTAGGCCACTGCGGGTACGAATTTTTTCCGGCAGGTTTTACTAGGCACCCCGTTTTTCGATGGATAAATTCGTCGGTTCACCACAACCTGCACCACACGAAAGTTGGGTGCAACTTTGGTCTGTATTTTAATTTTTGGGACACGTGGATGGGCACGAACCGAGCGGATTACCACGAAATTTTTGAAGAAATCAAACTGAGTCAAAAATCTAAAAAATGATAAAACACATCCTTTTCGACAACGACGGAACCATCGTGGACAGCGAACATTTGGCCGTCGAATCGATGATGCGCTTGCTAAAACCGCACGGTTTTGAGGTCAGTCACGACGAATATCACCGCCAATTTCCGGGTTTGACGGTTGCGCAAATCCTCGATATTTTGCAAAATGACTACAAAATCTACATTGACCGACCTGAATTTGTAGCCAAAGTTCGACTGGATTACCTCACTGTTTTTGAACGTGAATTGAAAGCGATTGTCGGGATGCCGGAGATTTTCCGGGGTTTGAAAGTGCCCAAAAGCATGGTTTCGAACGGTTCGGTGGCGCACGTCGAGCAGTGTTTGCGTTGGGTCGGGCTGCTCGACGGGCTCGACGGCAGCATTTTTTCAGGTTATGAAGTCGCACGGCCAAAACCATTTCCCGATGTTTATTTGTCGGCCATCCAATTTTTGGGGTTGGAAAAACACGAAACCATCGTGGTCGAAGACAGTCCGACGGGCGTTTTGTCGGCCAAATCTGCGGGGCTGCGGGTCATCGGATTTCTCGGCGCGAGCCATGCCGACGTGGCTTTGGAAAACCGGCTGCGGGATTTGGAGGTGGATTTTTTGGTGAAAAACGCAGCAGAGTTGCGGGTGGTTTTTGAGGAAATGGGGGTGATTTGATGGTTTTGGAAATTCATCTAAATTTGTGCAAAAAAATAAGGTCATGGAAAATTTACAGGTTCATTTCAATTCCAATATCGAGGCGAGAAACTTTTTGGCAACATTGAAACCGCGCGAAGTGGAATACCTTTTCCGTGAATCTGCTGCCCTGTTCCGGCGACAGAAACCGGACAGCAAGGAAACCAAAATCAACAAATTGCTCCAAAAAATCAACGCTTGCGTTTTGCCAGATAGTTATTGGCCTGTTTTTCAAAGCCTGATTGAAAAACGCGAGGACGAAATTCTGACAGAAAAAGAAGCACTTCAACTGGAAGCCATGATTGACGAGGAAGAAGAACTACGGCTGGAACGGCTCAAATTGTTGGCAAAATTGGCAAATTTGAAAGGCATTTCGTTGATGGACGCAATCAAGGAACTTGGCATCCGCCCTCTCGAATATGCTTAAAAAACAAATTTCGGAACAGGTCAAGGAGTTCGTCAGGTCGCGGGCAAACGGTTTGTGCGAATACTGCCTCGCCATTTTTGCCATTTCTTACGCCACTTTCCCGGTTGACCACATCATTCCAGAATCAAAAGGTGGGTCAGATGGCCCCGACAATTTGGCAAACACTTGCCAAAACTGCAACAACAGCAAATACAACAAAACAGAGTGGATTGATTGGCTTTCTGGGGAGGTCGTCCGACTTTTCAATCCAAGAACAGATGTCTGGTCAGAGCATTTCGAATGGAACGACGACTTTACAATCTTGACAGGCCGCACCCCAATCGGGCGGGCAACCGTAAACTGCTTGCGGATAAACCGCCCTCGGATTGTCAAGTTGCGCCTGTTTTTTTTCAAACTGGGCATCCACCCGGCCAAGTAGTTTTGGGAATTCATCTAAATTTGCACAAAAAATTAAGGTCATGCAAAATTTACAGGTCCAACCTCCGATTGATTTCAAATCTTTTATTGGCCAATTGAAAATTGATGAATTGGAAAATGCCCGTCGTGAAATTTCTGCCCGGATTCGTCGGCTGAAAACGAACGACAAGAATTTGAAAATTGGCCGATTGATTCAAAAAATCAACGAAACTGCTTTGTCCGAGCAACATTGGACACAGTATTTTGGACTGGCTGAAAAACTTGAAAATGAAACAATCACCGAAAAAGAGTTGCTTCAATACGAAGAACTTGTCCGGGAGGAGCGCGTTTTGCAATTGAAACGCATAAAATTGATGGGTGAAATTGCCCAGTTGAAAGGCATCTCTTTGATGGAGGTGACCCAACAACTTGGCATCAAACCACGCGAATATGCCTAACAAAACGCTGTCCAGCAAGGTCAAAAAAATCGTAAAAGACAGGGCAAAAGGACTTTGTGAATATTGCGTTTTGCCAATTTTCTGGGCTGGATACCAATTTCCCATTGACCACATCATCCCGAAATCCAAAGGTGGCACCGATGACCCCGACAATTTATCGAATGCTTGCCAAAACTGCAACGGTTGCAAACACAACAAAACCGAGGGTTTTGATATCGTCACCGGGCAGATTGTGCGCCTTTTCAACCCTCGAAAAGATAAATGGACAGACCATTTTGATTGGGACGAAAATTTTTCGATCATTAAAGGCATCACTCCGATTGGCAGAGCAACTGTTAGTTGCCTGAAAACGAATCAATTGGAAGCCGTCAATTTGCGCTTGGCACTTTTTTATTTCGGCGTCCATCCACCCAAATCGGATTCCTGACCTTGCCATTTTCCCAAATTCAAATTAAATTCAAACCCTCGCTAACCGGGCAGCCAAACCACTTCATTTTCTATCTTTGCCCGAAAATGGTGATTAGTTATTGGGCAATTGGTTATTCGTTTCACAACTCCAATTCACTCAAAACCAATAACAATAACCGATAACCAATAACTAAATTTATGGCGACTCTACCCAACTTATTGATGATGTTTGCCGCGACGGGCATGATTTTGACCATCGTCACGGCACTTTACAAAAAAGCGGACAACTACTTTTTGTCCTTTCTCCAACATTTTTGCGGCGTTTGGTTCGTGTTTTCGGGCGTCGTCAAGGCGATCGACCCAATCGGTACGGCGTACAAAATGGAGGATTATTTCGTCCAATTTGAGTCGACTTTTGCCGGTTTGACCAATTTTATGAAAGGCCTCGCGCCGATGTTCCCCGCGCTGGCAAAAATGAGCGCCGGTTTTTCCATTTTTATGATTGTCCTCGAAATCGCGTTGGGCGTGATGCTCATCGTTGGCTGGCGGCGGAAATTGACGGCTTGGCTGTTTTTTCTGATTGTCTTGTTTTTCACTTTTTTGACCGGGTTCACTTTTTTGACCGGGTACGTGCCGACCGAGGCCAATTTTTTCGATTTCGCAAAATGGGGGCCGTACATCAAAACCCAAATGCGCGTGACCGATTGCGGCTGTTTTGGTGAATTTTTGAAACTTGATCCGCGAGTTTCGTTTCAAAAAGACCTCGGTTTGATGGTTCCTGCCATCCTATTTTTGATTTTTTGGAAAAAGAAACACCAACTTTTCAGCCCCGGCTGGCGCAACGCGATTGTTGGATTGACGACCGTCGGATCGCTTATTTTTTGCATTCAAAATACCTACTGGGATTTGCCGGTGATTGATTTTCGCCCGTTTGCCATCGGCACGGATGTCCGGAAAAAGAAAGCCATCGAGGAAGAAGCACGCGGAAATGTGCAAATCACGGGCTGGATTTTGACAAACGACTCGTTGAAACAAACTGCCATTTTCAACGAGCCCGTCCCCGGAAAAATCACTTATTACAAACAGTACCCGAAAAATCAGGGCTGGAAAGTGAAAGATCAGATCAAAACCGAGCCGTTTGTCGTGGAGGTTACTGGTTATGAATTAGAAAATTTGAATTCAAAAGAAGTCAAAACTGTGAACATGACCGACACGGCTGCCATTTTCAAACAATATCCACATTCAGAATGGCAATTGAAAAAGGAAATCGGCGTCGAAGTGCCCGTGACGGAAAGCAAAGTCAGCGATTTTGCGGTCGAAGACCCGAAAAATGGCGAAATCACCGAGGATATTTTGGGCGAACCGGGCTATTCTTTGATGATTGTCGCCTACCATTTTGAAGGTGAAAAAACGACCGAAACCATCGTCGTTCAAGACACGACCTGGGCAGTTGACACGATTTTGGTGAAAAGTTTGGTGCCTCAAAAAGTAGGCAAAAAAGTGGTTTTCGCCGATTCGATGACTTTTTCGCGCCGCGTGGCCGTCGTCGAACCCAAAACTTTGACCCGAAAAGCCTTCAAACCAGACATGGCGTGGGCTGCGATTTGGAAAAATAAAATCAACCCGTTTGCCGAGGCTGCCGAAAAAGCAGGCTGGAAAGTGTACGCCATCACAACTTACGGCGACACGGAATATGCCGAAAGTTTCCGGCACGAGGTGCAGGCGGCCTACCCGTTTTACAAAGCCGACGATAAATTGTTGAAAACCATCGTCCGCTCGAACCCCGGCGTCGTGATTTGGAAAGATGGGAAGGTTTTGGACATGTACCATTATCGGAAATTGCCAAGTTTTGATTCGATCAAATCGAAGTTTAATTGACCACAGATTTTTTTACCACAAAGGCACATCAGGAAACATAAGTTTTTAAAAACCAACAACTTATGTTTCCTGATGTGCCTTTGTGGAAAAAATCAATCCTGGTAAAATGGGAAAAACACTATTTTTTATCTTCCTTTCTGGTTTGGTTACTGCCATGATTTGGCTCGGCCTGCGCGACCAACCCGACCCGGTTTGGCAAAAATCCGAACAACTTTTACGACAAGATTTTTTGATGCTCGACGATGCCGCCGATTCGGTGGCCGTGCTTTTCAACCAATTTCACCAGATAAAAACAGCCGAAAATGATACGGCAAATGTTGGCGACGCCAAAAAATCGCCCGGTTTTTTACTTTTGAAAGACCCGTTTTTGCCGACGGTGGAATGGTCAAAATTTCGGGAAACGTTCGGTTGGTTGGAAAAAAACAAGGCAGCCGTCGTGGCCTCGGTCAACGGTTCGGGCGCGACGACGATTACCGACCGGTTGGCAAAATTCATTTCCGCAAAACCTGAAAACCTGTTGAAAATCCACTGCGCCCCGCAGTTTGATGTCGATTTTCACAAAAAATACATTGGTCAGGAAGATGGAAATGGAAAATTCCAGCCCGGCATTTTGCTCAAATTTTGGGAAATGGCGGCTGCGAAACCCGACGAGCGGTTTGTTTGCGTGCTCGACAATTTTGACAAAATCAACCCCGAAACTTTTTTTGGCCCAGAAATTTGGGAAAAACTGGGCGACCCAAAACTTGCCGTCGAATTTGATGGCCGGGCGGTGGAATTTCCGTCCAATTTTTACCTGCTTTCGGTGATCCACGCTGGCGTTTCGGGTGGCGTGGAATTTACAAATGAACATTTTCGGCGGCTCGGCGGGCTGCACGTCCTCGAACCGACGGCTTTGGAACTGGTCGAATATCTCCGAAATCAAAAAGCAGCGACCGAAAAAGAACTCGCCGTCGCGACCGATTTGAAGAAAAAAGAAAAATTGCAGGCCGAACTCGCGGCTTTGAACGACACGGCGAACCTCACCCGTTTTGTTTGTTTTTTTTCAAAAACGAACGCCCTGCTTTCTGAAAAATATTCGGTGGCACACCAACTCGGACAGTGGTCGAACGTGCGAAAAATGTACAAACCTGCCGATTTTAAAACCCTCCGCGAGACCTTTTTGAACCACATCAATTCCCTCGAACCGAGCCGGACGCTGACCGACCTCGACCTCGCCGATATTGATTACACCTTGAAAACCAATGGTTTGGGTGCGCGGAGCAATTTTTTCGCCCGACAAATCCGATTTTTGCAGGACACCGGATATTTTGTGGAAATCACTTTGATTGGTGGCACGTCGTTGGTCACGGCACTGGCTGGTTGGTGGGTTTTTCGCCGCCGCGAACGGCTTTTGAGAAAGTACGGCGAGCGCACGCGCATGATTTTTGAAAACTACGAAAAACAGGAATTGAACGCCGACGAAGCCTCCATCCGCCTCGAAGCCGTGAAAAACGAGGTGGACGATCTGGTTTTGAAACGGAAAATCAACTACACCGAGGCACTCTATTTTTTGGCTTTTATCGATGACAAAGTGAAACGCATCGAGTTCGCCAAAAACACCTCGGAGACTTTCCAAGATTTGATGAACACGTTTTTGGAGGACGATATTTTGACGGAAAAAGAGTACAAAAAACTGATGCAGTTTCTCCAATCCATCCGCCACAAGATCCCGGAAAGCGAGTTCAACCGGTTTCGGGCGGAGGTGGATCGGGTTTATGGTTTGATGAATTGATGATTGAAAACTGGCCGAAACTTGGTAAAAACGCCCATTTTTTTGAAAGATTGGTGTACTTTTGAGAACCAAAACTTACTGGTGCGATTACAAAATGAACGAATTACAAGCCAACGAAATAAAACTTTTGGTTGAAAACGACCAATTGGAAGCAGCACTTTCAAAACTCACGTCGTGTGTTCGGGAAACGAAATTTGAACATGTGGAACGGTTATTTTGGATGCGGCTCAACCGAGCAAATCGAAATTTTCGTTTAGGCTTGGTTACCGTTTTTGAGCGGGATGAACTTCATTATTGGATCGCCTCTGATTTGTTGGCGTTTTTAAATTTTTTATTGACCCAAAATAACAGATAAACGATAGCAGCAATTCTTTTTTTTAAGCACTTCATTTTATAAATAATGGAAAATTCAAAAAAAATCATGGTTGAGCCGTCGCATAAATTACCCTCTTTTCTACTGCAATACCCCAAAAGTGGCGCAGAGTTAATTGGATTTATTCGCCAATTCGGAATACGCTCTAATTTTAAAAACCCGAAACCAGGTGAATTATCTGATTTTTACAACGACTATCAAAAAAGTCTAGAAGAAAATTCTCTTGAAAATAACAATTTGACTTTGGGCGAGTACGCTGATTTTTTCATATCGCAATTTGAGTTGTTCTTTTTGCTCCGAAAAGTGGTTAAAAACAGAGTTGCTTCTCAGATTTATTCAAAATTGAAAACGGTAAATCTCCAACCGGACGCCGATTTAATCCTCGAAAATGTGGACTTGGAAATTCAAAATTTAGAAAAACTGGCCGAGTCCCCAAAATTCAAAAAACTGGATTTGACCCAAAACGTGGTGGATTACCTTTTTGAAAAATGCCAATCGCACGGTGATTTATCAAAAAATTCAGCGGTTTTTGACTTTGCATAACCATTTTTGAAAGTAAAAAAAACGCGGGGCATTATTCAACCAGAATGATGCCCCGCGTTTTTTTTTGCTATTCTTCAACTGAAAATCAATCTGTTTCCACCCTTTTCACAGGCAAAACCACGAAAAAATCTGTCCCCACCTCTTGCCGGGTTTCAAAATAAATCACCCCGTCGTGGGCTTCGACGATGCGTTTTGAGATGGCGAGGCCGATGCCGCTGCCCGTCGTTTTTGTCGTAAAATTGGGTTCAAATATTTTCGGAATCACTTCTTCGGGGATGCCGCCGCCATTGTCGCCGACCCGGAGCACCGCTTTTTCCCCATTTTCATTCAAATAAAGTGAGGCGCGGATGATGCCTCGGCGGTCGGACGGGATGGATTGGCTCGCGTTGATGGCCAAATTATTGAGCACCCGCATCAAATTGCCTTTGTCGGCCATGATAAAAATCTCCTCTGGGCTGATATTTATTTGATAATCAATGTCTTCGGAATAGGCATACATCCCAAACACGGTTTCGACCATCGAACTGAGCGAAATTTCCTGCTTTTCGCCGATTTCCAATTTTGCCAACAAACTAAATTCGGAAGCAATCTGAGCCAGCGCGTCAATTTGTTCGATCAAACCGCCGATCGCTTTTTTCAGATATTCTTTGAGCCGTTGCGGGTCACCGTCCGAGATTTTTTGCAATTGTTGGGTGGTCAATTTCATCGGCGAGAGGCCGTTTTTGATGTCGTGCGCCACTTGATTTGCCATGACTCGCCAGGCCTGGTCGCGTTCAAATTTGATCAATTGCTGCTGCGAATCGGCCAAACGCGCCACCATTCGATTGTACTCGGCAATCAACGCGCTCAATTCGTCTTGGCCGTCGCCTTGATAAACAAGGGGCTGGTATTTTTCCTCGATCCGAAGTTTGACGATGTCGTCGGTGATAAATTGGATCGGTTTGATGATCGAACGCGCCACAATTACCGCCACCGAACCGGCCAAAACAAGCAGAAAAACGTACATCGTAGCCAAAATGCCCATGAAATTGGAAACTTCCGGCGCGACGCGGCTTTCATTCAAATAATAGGGCACGGAAATAAAACCGAGCACCTGTTTTTGGCGGTTCAAAAGTGTGGCGTACCGCGCGGCATATCGATCGTCGCCGACCCGTTCTTCGCCGGTAAACGTGCCTTTCCCCGCCTCCGTGAACCGCAAAAACGGCTCGGCATTGATTTTTTGGCTCAAAATCCCTGCTTGTTGTAATTTTTGCTGGGTGGTGTACAGCAAATTGCCATCGCGGGAATACAAATTGACATCCGCCGTAAAACTCGCGGCAATCGGCTCGATGACTTTCGGCAAAACTTTTTCCAAACTATCGGCCTCCGGCGGCAAATCGGCAGTGATTTTTCCCAAATGATTGAGCATCGCCATCGTTCGATATTCCAATTGTTTGAATTCTTGCTTGCTCGACGCTGCCCGAAAATGCCGGAAACTGAAAAAACCGAGCGCGAAAAACGTGGCGACAATCAGCGTCACCGTCCAGATTTGGATGCGTTTTGCCAGCGATCCTTTTGTGGAAATATAAAATTGGTAGTAATCGGGCAGTATCCTGATTTTCGAGTTTATCCCGCCCAACAACATCATAAACATGGAAAGCAAGGTAAAAAGCGACGAAAACAGGTACAAATACCTCGCGCCGCTGCCGATATGCCTTCCGACGACGGCCGTTGCGCCATTTTTTCCAGTGTAAACAACGTCCGTGCGCTCGCCATCTTTTTCTAAATCATAATAGGTATCGGGCGCGGGAATGACAAGGTCGGAATTGTCGATCACTTGGTTGCCGCCGACCAACCTAACCACTTCGCTGCCATTTTTGTAAATCGAGTAATCAAAACGATTGAGGTCGGGCAGGTTTTTAAAATTGGTTTGGAAAAAAAGCGACGAGTAAACTTTGGTCGGATTTGGGTAATCGTGGTCAAAAAACAGGTAGGCATCCACCGGAAATTTGGCTTCGTTGTTTCGAACCGACGGGCGGTAAATCATGTATTTTACGTTGCCCACCGCGTCCTGAACCATCCGCAACATCGGATTTCCGGCCACGGATTTGCCTTTTTCCCAATTGTCTTTGACGACAAATTTGTGCGAAAAATTTTGGTCATTTTGGACCGCATCGTTGTCTTTTTCAAAAACAAAGACCGAAGTTTTGTAATGTTGGAAAAGATAGGCATCCGAAGAAATCAGGCGGGCGATGAAATTTTGCAAAATAGCCGTCGAAGTATCAAAACCGAGCGGGCTGATTTGCCGGTCAAAACTGGTGTCGATGGCCAATTTTTTTTGAAAACTATCCAATTTCACCTCCGCTGTGCTGTCTCGGTCGATGGTGAGGGCTTTTGCACAGGCCAATCTTTTGTCAAAATCCGTCAGATAATTGTAGCGATAAAGCAGTTGCGCTGAGAAAAAAGAAAAAATGAACAACCAACTGATTATCCATTCGAAACCGGGGCTTTTTCCCTCGATAAAATAATCGAAAGCCACCACATAAACCCAGGAAAAAGCAACGATGCCCGAGGCCGGCACTTTCAAAGCTTCTTTCCAAAAAGAGCAGGCGATAAAAATAATCACCCCAGCAATGACCGCCGACAACATCCGCTGGTGCCGTGTCAAATCGATTTTGAAAATGGTCAACATCATCCGGTGGCTGAACAAAAACAGGCCGGCCAACAACAAAGTGATGCCAAAAATGGCGACCAACGAATACCGGCTGAGGTTCATGATGTTGTCAAAATCGAAATTGATGTTAGAATTGAACATCAATTCTTTGAAAAGTCGGATGGTCATCACGATGGACATCATCAAACCGCAATTGAAAACCACGCCGAGCGACACCCGAAACCAAGTCGGCAATTGCCCCCAATCTTTCGCTTTGAACTCGCGGTGGAAAAAAACCATCAGCCAAAGCAGCACGAAAATGTTTAAAAGCCACTCGCCGAGCGAATTTCCGAGCGACGAATCAATCAAATTTTTTGAAAACAAGCCCATTCCGTCGAAATGCTCCGGCACGTCGAAAAAATGCAGGGCACCCAAAAATGCGGCAATCGGCAAAATCAAAGCCGCCGAACCTAGTGTCGAGCCATGCCGTCGGGCTGCCCACATCGAAAATTTATTGATCAGCCCAAAATATAAAAACAAGAAAATCAACCCAGCGATAAAAGTAGCCCACTGCCAATTTACAAATTTCACATCGCCTTCGGCGATCAATTGGCCGATGGTTTGGCCGTTCACGATGACTGGAAATTGATTATTTGTTGTTGGCGAATTGGTTATTTGTGTGTTGCTGACGACGGCTAATTTGCCTGAAATGGATTCATTTGCAGGAAAAACATGGTGCCCGGTGCTGAAATTTTCGTACCGAACAGGCACAAGCAACGTCAATTTATATTTATCAAAAGTGCGGTGGAATGCGTAAAAAATGCCTGTCGGCAAATGAATCAACGAGCGTTCGGGCGCATTTTGGATTTTGGGAAAATCCTCTTTTGCTGGGATGATTTTGTTGTTGTTCCAAAAAACGATGGAGTCGCCTGTTTGCAAAAACAAGGTAAATTCTTGGTTGACAAAATTGTTTCGCTGCCAGATTTGGGGCGCGGCATTTGGCTCGTCCGCTCGCCCGGCGATGGAATTTTGGACGGCAGGCCGTTCTTTTTCGAGCCAATCGAGCGCCGTGAATTCTTGTGTGGAAAGATAGTTGGAGATTTCGGCGGCGTACTTTTCAAACATAAATCTATCTTTGCGCCAACTGCCAAAAACGACAGCCAACAGCAAAAACGCCAGCGTAAAATAGAGATGAAGACGGGTTGGTTTTGTCATTTGTACGATTACCGGCAGAAGTTGTGTTCCGGGGAAGTGTGAAAGATTATGGAAAATTGAAGTTTATTTGAGTTGCGCGGGTGGATTATTAAACCTTAAAACCTGAATAAACTTATTCATTTGAAATGGAGACCGGGCAAAGTTATATTTTGAAAATAAGATTTTATAAAAGTCACAGAAGTAATTTTATATGAAATCAAAAATAGCAAATTCACCTATTTGGAGTAGGTGTGGTTTTTTAAAAACAATCATCTGATAATCAACAATTTAACCCTTTTGGGTTAGTTCTTTGAAATAGCCGTCGGTGGTCTTGTCGCCTTTGATTGATGTTGTCACTTGACGACCAATCGGGGAGGAAAGTCCGGACAACGCAGGGTGCCGCGCCATCTAACCGATGGGGCTTTTTTTCCAAAACTTTGCAAAAAGTGGCGGGCAAAAAGTACAGAAAGTGTCGCAGAAAATAACCGCCTCGACAAGTTTTGCGAAAGCAAAACTTGAAAAGGTAAGGGTGAAAACGTGTGGTAAAAGCGCACGGAGAAAGCAGGCAACTGTTTTTTCGGATAAACCTCGCGGGTTGAAATGCCATGTACACCTCGCGTTCCGATTCGTCGGAAGAAATGCGGCCCGTGTTTCGTCTCGCCTCTGGCGAGGCAGCGAGGGGGGTAGGCAGCGCAGATTTCGGGCAGCAATGCCCGAAACCAGATAAATGACAAGAGCACGTTTTTGGAAACAAAAATTTGAACAGAATCCGGCTTATAAGCCGACGGCTTTTTTTGGTTATTGGGGAATTGGTTATTTGAAATTGGAGAATTAGTTATTAGGGAATTGGGGAATTGGTTATTGGGGCAGCCCAACCAATTCCCCAATAACCAATTCCCCAATTCCCTAATTTCCAATAACCAATTCCCCAATAACCAGTCAACCAATAACTAAAAATGGAAAATCAGGACAGCCTGTTGGGCACTTTGCAAACCCTTTTTCGTTGGAAAAAAACGATCCGAAATGTGTGCCTCGTGGCTTTGGTCGTGGCGGTGGGCTTGTCGTTTTTGATGGACAATTTTTTTAAAGCCAACACGGTTTTTTACCCGGCGAGCAGCCATTTGTCCAGCCCGGAAATGATGTTTGGGGCAACCGGAAATCAAGTCGAATTTTATGGCTCCGACCGTGACCTCGACCGGATGACCGAAATTGCAAACAGCCTCGAAATGATTGATTTTTTGATCCAAAAATTCAAACTCTTCGAGCATTACCACATGGATTCCACTTCTTTAAAAGGTCGGGAAAAAATGCGCGAAATGGTCGGCGGCCTCTATGCTGCGAATCAAAACAAATACGACGCCATCGAAATTTCGGTCGAAGACACCGACCCCGCCCAAGCCGCAGCCATGGCAAATGGTGCCCGCCAAAAGGTGGGGGAAATCGCCCGCCGATTGTCCAAAGAATCGCAAAAACAAATCATCAACACTTTCGAATTTAATATCAAAGCCAAACAAGCCGACCTCGCCCAACTCGCCGACAGTCTTCGAAAACTCCAAAACCAGTACGGAATTTACGAAACCGAAACGACCGGCGAGATGCTTTCCACCGAATTTACCCAAACCGCCACCGACATCACAAAATACAAAGCCCGGTTGGAAGTCCTCGTCGGCAACCCGCAAATTCCGCTCGACACCATTGAATATATTCGGGCAAATCTGCGGGCAGCCGAACGGCAGCACCAAAAATTGGTCGGCGGCGAACTCAACCGTTTTGCCGAAGGCCAACCAAAAGTTTATGTTTTGAAAGACCTCCATTTTCAGGCTCGAAAACAACTTTCGTATGATTTGGAAAGGTATTTTCAACTCAAATCGGCGTATCAATCTGAAATGCCGATGTTGCATGTCATTCAGCAAGCCGAAATTCCGTTGGTAAAAAGTCGCCCGAAAAGGAGTTTGATTGTTTTGGGCGCGGTGGCCGCGGCGTTTATTTTTACGCTGCTCGCGGCTTTGATTGCGGATAATTATCGGGACGTAAATTGGCGGAAGATGATGAATGAAGAATAGGAATCAGAATTTACAGGATTTTAGAATTTACAGAATTGGAATCAATTCAAAATTTTGAAAATTCTAAAATCCTGTAAATTCTGATTCCTATTTTGAAAATCCTGAAAATTCTGATTCCAATAAAAATAACTAATCAACTATTTTTAAAAAATGCAAAAAAGTCTTTTTCTAATTCCAATTGCCCTGCTGTTTTTGGCTTCCTGCGCTGTAAAACCAGTGGCGAATTTTACCGTTCCACCTAAAAAATTGGTCGCTCCGGCAGAAGTCAAATTCACCAATTCTTCTGTCAAAGCCGAAACTTACCGCTGGGATTTTGGCGACGGAACGACTTCCGACGAAGCCAATCCGACCCATCTTTTTCCACATTCTGGTAATTACACCGTCATTTTAACTGCCACAAAAGGCACGAAAACCACAAATTTTAAACAAATGATTCAAGTCTCCGCCCCCGAAAAATGCCTCATCGAAATCGAAACCGAGTTCGGAACGATGACTGCCGAATTGTTCAGCGGCACGCCAAAACACCGCGACAATTTTGTCAAACTCGCCGACGAAGGTTATTTCAACGACCTGCTTTTTCATCGCGTCATCAGCGGTTTTATGATTCAGGGCGGCGACCCGAATTCGCGCAACGCTGCACCGACTGCACAACTCGGCAGCGGCGGCCCATCGTACACCATTCCAGCCGAATTCGTTGATTCTCTGGCACATATTAAAGGTTCGATTTGCGCCGCCCGCACGAACAACCCGGAAAAAAAGTCGTCTGGATCGCAGTTTTACATCGTTCAAGGCAATGGCCCGGTGGACGACGCAACGCTGAACCAAATCGAAGCGATGCGCAATTTTCGGTACACGCCCGAGCAACGCGCAGCTTACAAAACCCTCGGCGGAACCGCGCAACTTGACCGAGAATATACTGTTTTTGGCCGCGTCATCAAAGGTTTGGACGTGATTGACAAAATCGCCGCCGTCAAAACCAAGCCAGGCGACCGCCCAGAAAAAGATGTCAAAATGAAAATCAGAGTCATTAAATAATTTACGATTTTGGACTTACGATTTACGATTTGGCAAACAAATCGTAAATCGTAAGTCAATTTTTGATTTTCGCGTTGTCCTAAAATCGTAAATCGTAAATGAAAAATCGTCCCATCCTCTTCATTTTTCTATTCGCTTTGCTTTTGCTCGCCTTTTTTATTTGGCAAGGAAAAGGCGGGGCGCGTTTTGACTGGGACGATTCGATGACCAAAAATGGCTACCGCGAAACCAGCGCAGAACCCTACGGCACGCAGGTTTTGCACAAATTATTGACAGATATTTTTCCCGGAAAAAAACTTGTGGACATCCAAAAAGGCATCGACGAAGAACTGCTTTTGGATTCCGCTGCCGCAAAAAATTACGTTTTCGTCGGCGAAGCCATGTATTTGGACAGCCTCGACACCCGCCGTTTGGTGGATTTTGCGACCGCCGGACACCGCGTTTTCATCGCCTCGAAGACCATTCCGTACGATTTGATGTTTTATCTCTACCACACCGAATGTCCCGATTCGCCGTGGGACGATTACGAATTTCGGAGTGATTCGAGCGTCTATTTGACTTTGGAAAACCCGCCGATTGGCCAAGATTCTGGCCTGTTTTTTCAATTTGTCCAGCGAAATATGCCCCGATTTTACCGCTGGAATTTCATTTCTGAAAGTATTTGCTGCGCCGAAAGTGGCATCACGCCGCTCGGTCGCTTGAACCATGAAGTCGTCAATTTTTTGGAAATCCCCTGCGGAAAAGGCAAAGTCCTGCTGCACTCGAATCCAGTCGTTTTCACCAATTATTTCCTGCTCCGACCGGAAGGAAAAACCTACGCCGCCGGTGTTTTTTCGCACCTCGTCGAAGGCGATATTTTTTGGGATGCCTACTCCCGGACTGCCGAAGCCATCGGTCGAAACCGCAACCAAAACCAGCGCGGAATGCCCCGAAACCTGCCCGAAAAACATGCCTTGACCTATATTTTGCAACAAAAAAGCCTCGCGTGGGCCTGGTATCTTTTGGTCGGTTTGAGTCTGATTTGGCTAGTTTTCAGAGCAAAACGCCGGCAGCGAGCCATCCCAGTTTTGAAAAAAAATGAAAATTCGTCGCTCGAATTTATCGGCGCGATTGCCCACCTGCATTTTCGGGAAAAGAATTTCGGGAAACTTTGCGACCAAAAAATGCGCCTTTTTCTCTCGCATCTCCGTGAACGGTACGGCATCGCCATCCATTTTGACGAAAAAACTGCCATGCCGCAAACCGATGAAAACATCCTAAATCGCCTCAGCCGCGTCGCCGAAGTGCCGGAAATTCAAGTGCGCGATATTTTCCGGCAGTACGCCGCGACCATCCAATTCGAGCCGACCGAGCAAATGATGACTGATTTTCACCTCGCGATGGAAGAGTTTTTGAAAAAGGCAAAGTAAAAAAATCCGTGAAAATCAGTCCAATCCGCGTCATCCGCGCTCCAATCCTACCCCAAAACCACCATTTCCGAAAACCCGTCCGCCCCTTTTTTCACCGAAACTTGCACCCCAATCCGCTCTTTCAATTCCCGGATGTGCGAAATAATGCCAATCATCGCCCCGCGCGACTGCAAATTTTCGAGCGTCGTGATGGCCAATTCCAGCGCGTTTTCGTCCAACGCACCAAAACCCTCGTCAATAAAAAGTGACTGCACCTGCGTTTTCCGGCCCGCCAAATCCGACAGACCGAGTGCCAGCGCGAGGCTCACCAAAAATGACTCGCCGCCCGACAAAGTGTTCGTCGAGCGCACATTTTCGGCCTGAAACGTGTCAATAATTTCCAGTTCTAGTTCTTTTTCGGCCTGCCGACGGATCAAATACCGACCGTTCAACTGCTGCAAATGTTGGTTTGCGAAAAAAACCAACTGCTCCAAAGTCAAACTTTGGGCAAATTTCCGGAACGCCGAACCGTCGTGCGAGCCAATCAAATCCTTCATTTTTGCCCACCGCTGCAATTCGCGTTTTTGCAAATCTATCTTTTTGAAAAGTTCGGCGGCCTCTTTTTTTCGCCCGTCATTTTCGGAAATCTGGTTTTTCAAACCGCCAATTTCCTGCTGCCCGGCGGCCAGTTCGCTTTCCAAAACTTGGATTTTTTGGGTAAAAACTTCCCGGTTTTCATCCGGCAAACCATTTTTCAACTCGATTTTCAAACTGTCGTTCGCATCTTTTTCACTTTGAAAAATCTCCGTTTCCCGTTTTTTCAAAACCTCAAAATTCGTCGAAATCGCCTCGGCCTCGGCTGCCGGAAGGCTCGCGGCGAGCAGTTCGTCCACATTTTCAAAACCCGATTTTGCCAATTTTTTCCCAACCTCGCCGCGCAAAACTGCCTGACGTTCAACGGTTTGCGTCAAATTTTTCTGCCCCGCCGCCAATCCCGTCCGCACCGCCGCCAATTTTTCAGCCAACTCGTTTTTTCGCTGCCGCAAATTTTCAACCTCGATTTTCAAGTTTTCCAAAACCTCGCGGCTGCGGCTGCGCTCGTCGTCCGTGTTTTTTTCGCCGAAAATTTCGAAACGAGTAGTTTGTAGGTTTTCCAAAACGGCGCGGGCGGTGGCGGTTTGTTTTTCTTTTTCAAAAAATTCGAGGTCCGCAGCTGCCATTTGGCTTTCCAAATTCGCCAAATCTTTTTTCCAAAAATCTATTTTTCGAGAAAAATCAACCTGCGTTTCCAATTTTTCAACCCATGAAAACTGTTGTTTTTTTAAAACATCCAAATTTTGCAAAATCGACTCCGGTTGAAAAACCAGCCCATATTTTTCCAAAATCAAGTTCAAACTTGTCGCCTCGCCTACAAATTCAGTTTCCACCGACTCCAATTTTTCCACCGCCTGACCAATTTCCGAGGTCAAAATTTCGAGCCGAGTTTCCAAATTTTGGAGTTCGTGGCGGCAATTCAACCACGTTTTTTCGTCGTCCCGAACCTGCCGCGACTGGCGTTGCACTTTTTCCCGCGCCGACCGCAGCCGCTCGGCCTCCGTTTTCAAATCATGGATTTTCGCGTGCAAGTCGTTTCCATTTCCTACAAACTGCACGTCATTGGGCAAATCGGGCAGCAGCCGCGAGATTTTTTCCTCGGCAGCCGAGGCGCGCGCCACCAAATTTTCGGTTTGCTGAAAAATCAGTTCGTCAAATTCATATTTCACCTCGCCGAGCCGATGCTGGATTTCCTGTTGCCGCCCGGCCAATTTAGCCTGCCGCAGCCGCACCGCTTCCAAACTTTCCTGCACCGCAACAAATTCCTGCCGCGCATCGTCCACAAAAATCCCCGCACCGTGCAGCCGAAACGGGTGTTCCGTCGAACCACAAAGTGGGCACGGATCGCCGTCGGGCAGGTTTTGGCGGTCGCGTTCGTAATTCACAGCAGCCTGTTCGCGTTCAAAACGCGCCCGTTTTACCTGGTTTTTTTCTTCCAATTCAAAAAGCAAATCCAGCGAATTGAGCAGTTCTTTTTGGACAAAAAACTCCTCGGATTGCAAAGTTTGCTGCTCGTTTTTCACCTTGTCGAGTTCGGAAAGTGCCTCCCGATATTGCTCGCTGTGCCGTGCAAAATCATCCAAACTTTGCAGTTCGCCGACCAATTTTTCGGTCGCCCGGTCGAGTTCGTTTTCGGCGGCGGACTCGTCGTCGGGCAGTTCAAAATCGGTCAAAAGTTTTGCCAAAATCTGTTTCCCGGCTGTCCAATTTGACTCCGCCGTTGCCGATTTTTCGGCCAAATTTTTTCGAAAAATATCGAGTTCCTCGCGTTGTTTTTGTCGTTCCGGCAGGTGTTTTTGCAGGCCGTTTTTTTCTTTCAAAAAACCCCGCAAGGTTTCTAAATGTTTGTCAATCAACGGAATATCTCGTTCGAGTTGCCGAGCGGCGGGGTGTTCGTTGAGCCAATTTTCAATCAAAATCAAGGCCGCGCTGGTCTCGGAAATCTGTTTTTCAAAACCCGAAGTTTCGGCCAGCCAGCCTGATTTTTTTTGTTGAAAAATTAAAATTTCACCCGCCGATTTTTCCACCGAAATGCGTTGCGCCGCGAGTTGTTCGTCGAGCCGAACGACCATTTCCAGCACTTTTTCGAGGTCTCGGTTGGCGATTTCGGCGGCAGTTTTTGCGGTGTTTTTTTCGGAAAATATTTTGTCCACGTCGTTTTGCTCGGCCTCCAAAATGGCTTGATTTTCGGCGAGTTCGCCGACCGATTTTTCCAAATCCGTTTGCTCGGCGGCGAGTTCGTTGAGCCTCGAAATTTGGGCGGCGAACGGCACGGTTTCGCGGTGGCGTTCGAGTTTTTGGAGTTCCGGCTGGAATTCAATTTGTTCGTCGCGGACTTGATTTTTTTGGATTTCGAGTTCAGCCAGACGTATTTTCAAGACCTCGATTTTTTCCAATCTGATCAATATTTTTCGCTGGTTTTCGAGGTCGGCGGACAAGTTTTCGGATGATTTTTCGAGTTCCCACTGCCGCATTTTCAAAGCCATAACTTCCTCAGCATCAAGGATTTTGAGCACTTTTTTCCTTTCCAAAAACAGGTCAAGTTGTGCGTCTTCGGCCTTGTGTTTTTCGTGCGCGGCTTTGGACAACCGGGTATAAATTTCGGTATCCGTGAGCCGTTCGAGGAGCATGGAACGCTCCTTTTCGTCGGCGTTCAAAAACGCGGCAAAGTCGCCCTGCGCCAGCATGACCGAGCGTCGAAATTGCTCAAAATTGAGTCCGGTTATTTTTTCGACGAGGCCTTTTTCGCCCGTTTTTGTGCCTTCGAGTTCGCGGCTTTTTGTGCTGAGAAACTCAAATCCGCCGTCGGCACGTTGTTTTGAAATTTCGCGGCGCGGCGTTTTTTCGGTCTTGTTTTGCGCCCATTTTACCCGAAAAATGCCCTGCGCCGCCGAAAATTCGACCTCGGCGAGGGCTTCGTCGGTGCCAAAAGAGCGCACTTCTTTTTCGTGGGTGCGTGCTGTTTTCCCAAAAAGTGCGAGGGTGAGGGCATCCAAAATCGAGGTTTTGCCCGCGCCGGTGTCGCCAGTCACGGCAAAAAGACCGCTGTGGGTGAACGGCGGCGCGGTGAAATCCAACTCAAAATTGCCGCGCAGCGAGTTGATGTTTTGAAATCTTATTTTTTGGATTTTCATGGGCGAAAACTACAATGGGACACGGATTTTCAGGGATTGGACACGGATTTTAACGGATTTTTTCTAAAAATAAATCCGTGTCCAATCCCTGAAAATACGTGTCCCATAAAATTATACTT
>JANNMS010000224.1:0-2804 GCA_031398055.1 Saprospirales bacterium
GAGAAATCCCGAAGGGATTTTATGTAAAAACTCGCGCCTGAAAACATAAAATCCCTTCGGGATTTGAGGAAAATGCCCTTGCTCTGAGCTATAAACATAGATTCCCTTCGGGAATGGATTTTAATGCGTTTGACCTGATTCGCAAAAAAAATCGCCATCCATAACCACGCTTGATGTATTGTCAAAAAACCTTGGTCGGTTTTTACCACCCATTTGTCTTTCCAAACCTGCTGTCCGTTTGAAACGTGCAGCCTTTCTGTAACCTTCGGGTCTATTTGCTGGTCTTTTCGAGGAGCATCCACCGCAATTCTGGGTGGATGTTGTTCACCCATTTTCAAACTAAAAATTAAGCAATGAAGACCTTTTTAACTTGTTTGGCCTTTTTGGCCATCTACTCACCTGTATTTTGCCAAAAAATTTCGGGAAAAATCACTGGCAATGACGGCGCGGCTGAATACGCAACCGTTTTGTTGTACGCCGCCTCCGATTCCAATTTAGTGAAAGGCGCAGTCACCGACCCCACTGGAAATTACGAATTTGAAAACGTGCCTGCCGGCAAATATTTTGTCAATGCCAGCATGGTCGGTTTGGGCAAGGGCGCGTCGCCGGTTTTTGAATACAACGGCGGCGACCGACCGCTCGAAACTATCCTTTTGGAAGAAACCGACAAGGAATTGAAAGCCGTGACCGTCGTCGCCCGAAAACCGGTGGTCGAAGTTCGTGCTGACAAAACGATTTTAAATGTGGAAGGAAACTTGAATTCCGGCGGCCAAAATGCCCTCGAACTTTTGCGAAAAGCACCCGGCGTCACAGTTGACAACAACGAAAATATCACTTTGAAAGGCAAAAACACCGTCCGTTTTCAAATCGACGGGCGTGACGTGCCGATGGATTCCAAAGATTTGTCCAACCTTTTGAAAAGTATGCGCGCCGAAGACATTGCCGCTTTTGAAATGATTACCAACCCGTCCGCCAAATACGATGCCTCTGGAAATGCCGGAATTATCAATATTCGTTTGAAAAAACAACAAGGTTTGGGCACGAACGGCTCGGCAGGTTTTGAAACGACTTATGGCAAGAGTTTGAAAGGCGGCGTCAATTTTCGATTGAACAATCGCGGCAAAAAACTCAATGTTTTTGGAAATTATGGCAATCATTTTGGCAATTGGGAAAACGAGTTGAACCTTATTCGAGAACAAAATGGACAGCGTTTTGACCAAAAATCTACAATGGTTGATAATAACAATAACCACAATGGCCGCGCTGGCGTGGATTATTATATCAATTCAAAAAACACGATTGGCGTTTTGGGTTCTTTGAGCAACAATGTTGGGCCGTGGGAAAATACTTCGCGCACTTTTATCACCAATTTAGACCATCTCGGCTCGCCGGATTCGGTTTTGGTGGCTGGAAATCGTCAGCCGCAAGCACGTGCAAATAGTGGTTTAAATTTAAACTATCGTTTTGCGGATACATCCGGCCATTCATTTAATATAGATTTGGATAGAGGTTGGTATCGTTATCGGGCTAATTCTTATCAACCCAATTATTATAAAAACATAGCAGAGAGTATAATCTTATCAGAAGATATCTATGCCAATAACACACCGACTGATGTTGATATAATGACTGCAAAAGCAGATTATGAACAAAATTTGTGGAAAGGAAAATTAGGTGTTGGCGTTAAAACATCTCACGTTAAAACAGATAACACTTTTGATTTTTACAACGTGATTAACAACGTTTATAACAAAAACATAGACCGTTCCAATCGTTTTGTTTATGATGAAAAAGTAATGGCAGCTTATCTCAATTATAATTTTCAAATAAAAAAATGGGGGTTTCAGGCTGGCCTGCGTGCAGAAAATACAGATTGGATGGGCAATTTGACCAGTGAAAAACCAGAAACAAATAATGACCCAGTTGGCAATAAATATCTGAGTTGGTTTCCGAGTGCCGCTGCGACTTTTACGATGAATAAGAAAAACACTTTTTCATTGACTTATAGTCGTAGAATTGATAGACCAAGTTATCGGGATTTGAACCCTTTTGAAGATAGGTTGGATAAGTTGACTTATAAAAAAGGTAATCCTTTTTTGCGTCCGCAATTCACGAACAATGTTGAATTGACCCACAATTTTATGGGCTTTTTAAACACAACAATTGGCTATTCGCGCACCAACGATTTATTTACGGAGTACATTGATATTGACCCAAATCAATCCGGCGCATCTTATTTAAAACAAGGAAATGTGGCACAACAAGACAATTATACATTGAGTTTGTCTATGCCGATTCCGGGCGGAAAAGTCTATGAAGGTTATCTGAGTTTAACAGGTTTTATATCAAAATTCGAGGCCAATTTCCGCCCCGGTTATGCTTATAATGCCTCATTTAAATCAATGAATTTGTACAATGAACACACTGTAAAATTTAAGAAAGGTTTTTCTGTTCAAGTTTCTGGTTGGTTCAATTCACCATCCATTTGGCAAGCCGTTTTCCGCAGCAAAGCGATGGGTTCGTTGGATATTGGTTTACAGAAAAAGTTGTTTAAGGATAACGCCAATTTGCGGTTGTCTTTTGGCGATATTTTGCACACCGCCGGTTGGAGAAGTGTAAATGATTTCACGCCCGGTTTGTACATGACCGGCAATGGCAATTGGGAAAGCCGCACGGTGCGGATGAGTTTTGACTATCGTTTTGGAAATCAATCAGTTAAGTCGGCGCGCCGCCGCGAAACGGGGATGGATGCGGAGAACAAACGCATCAAAAAGTAGGTTTAGAAAGTTTAGCGAGGTTTAGAA
>JANNMS010000107.1:0-14685 GCA_031398055.1 Saprospirales bacterium
AAGGCAAATAAATATGACGACACCCGTTTTGTTCCTCGTTTTCAATCGCCCAGCGCACGCGGCTGCGGTTTTGGAACGAATCCGGCAAGCGCGACCGCCGCGACTTTATATTCATGCCGATGGCGCGCGTCCCGACCGACCCGGCGAAGCCGAAAAAGTGGTGGCCGTGCGGCAGATTTTGGAAAAAATTGATTGGCCGTGCGAAGTTTTTCGGCTTTTTCGGGGAAAAAATCTGGGGATGCGAGACGGCGTGGCTGCTGCGATTTCTTGGTTTTTTGAAAACGAAGAACGCGGAATTATTTTGGAAGATGACTCGCTGGCCGACCCCAGTTTTTTCCAGTTTTGCGAAGAACTTTTGGATCACTATGCTGAAAATCATCAAGTTATGCACATCGGCGGCTCGAATCTTTTGGCCACCATGCAAAATCCAACGTCCAAAATCCAACGTCCAAAATCCTATTTTTTCACCGGTTTTTCCTTCGTTTGGGGTTGGGCAAGTTGGCGGCGGGCGTGGCAAAAAATGTCGTTGAATTTGGATGGTTTGGAAGATTTTGAAAAAGAAAATCGACTCCAAAATCTGTTGCCCGATGGCATGGCACGCGCCTATTTTTTGGACAAATTTTGGGTAACGAGACGCCGCGAAAACAAAAGTTGGGCCTACGCTTGGCAGTTTAGTATCTTGAAAACCAATGGTTTGTGCATCGTCCCGGCGGTGAATTTGATTGAAAACACAGGCATCGGCGACCCCTCGGCCACGAACACTTCCGGCGATTTTGCGGCTGCAAAAATCAAGGCCGAAACGATGGTTTTTCCCTTGGTTCATCCTTTTGAAATCAAAAAAAATCCATCGCTCGACCAGCAGTTTTTTTATGTTTGCCAAAAACCGAGGTTTCGATTGTGGGTTTGGTGGGTTTTAAAAAAAATAAATTTGAGATGAAAAAGACCTTGATTTTTGGATGGTTGGTTTTGATTTTTTGCCAAAATATTTCGGGGCAATCAAAAACAGAAAGCCCTTATTTTTTGAAAACAAACCGCGAAATCGTATTGATTTCCAGTGGTTTATTGACAATCGGTGCGGCTGAAATTTCAAAACGTGCCCTGCCCAAACCATTTTCCGAAACTGAAATTTTGGCTTTGAATTCTTCGAACGTCCGGTTCAAAATGGATAGGAATGCCACAAAAAATTGGTCAAATTCGGCAGACAAATGGAGCAATTTATTGTTGTATTCCTCCGGCGCGGCAGCGGCTGCGACCATCGTTTTTGCAAAAAATGACCACAAAAACCGGGCTGTTCTTGCTTTGATGGGCGCAGAATCTGTTTTTTTAACCTTTGGTTTGACGCAAATTTCAAAAAATTGGGCGCACCGCACCCGCCCGTTTGTTTACAATCCGAACGCCCCGTTGTCTGAAAAAATGAAAATTGATGCCCGTCGCTCGTTTTTTTCAGGGCACACATCTTTTGCCGCGATGGGCTGTTTTTTTACGGCAAAAGTTATTTCGGATTTTCATCCCGACGAAAAATGGACGGCTTGGGTTTGGTCGGGCGCTGCGGTTTTGCCGGCGTTGACTGGTTTTGCGAGGGTACGTGCTGGGAAACATTTTCCGACCGATGTTTTGGCTGGATATGCCGCGGGGGCGTTGATTGGTTGGGGCGTTCCGGAATTGCATCGGCAGGTTTTTAAATCAAAATTTGAAAAAAAAGGTGGGCACGCGGCGGCATTTTTTGGTGGCGGGGCAACACTTTTTGCATTGAGTTTCAAGTTTTGAATCTTGGAGAGCGAAATTTATTTCGCCTTTTAGCAACCCAAAACTTTGAAAATATAAAGGCGAAATAAATTTCGCCCTCCAAATCTAAAAAAATGAATTACATAATTTATGATCTCGAAGCGACTTGTTGGGAAACGCCGCCGCCGGGATATGTTCAGGAAACCATCGAAATCGGGGCGTTCAAAGTGAATGCTTTTGGAGAAATTCGGGGGAAATTTAACCGTTTCGTTCGGCCATCGGTGCATCCGAATTTGTCGCTGTTTTGCCGCGAATTGACCGGGATTTTGCAGGAAGACGTGAACAGGGCGGATTATTTTCCCGAAGTCATCGAAGAATTTCGGGATTGGGCGCGGGTCGGCGAGGAAAGTTATGTGCTTTGTTCGTGGGGCAGTTTTGATAAAAAAATGTTTATTCTCGATTGCAATTTGCATCGTTTGGAATCGGAATGGGTGGAAAAACACGCCAATTTGAAAGAACAATATCGTGCGATGCGGCGAATGAAAAACGGCATCGGCCTAAAAAAAGCAGTTGAAAAAGAGGGGATTTTATTCACCGGACAGCACCATCGCGGTATTTCGGATGCGGAAAATTTGACGAAACTGTTTTTGAAACATTTGGGTACGTGGGAATTGTAAAACCGATAATTTCCAAGTTTGCAAAACTTTTAAAAGTTTCATAAACTTGGAAATTATTGGTTTTCAAAAGTTTTAAACCTTTTCTTCGTCCACCAAAAAGCAGGACGCCGCTGCCGCTAGCATTAAAAATCCAGCTAAAACGAGCGCGTTTCGCGGGTCGTCACCGAGCAAAGTTTTGTAAAAAAGCGGGACGGTCAACATCCCAATAAATTGCGGAACGCAAATAAATCCATTGAAAATGCCCATGTAAACGCCCATTTTTTCCCTTGAAACGGCATTCGCGAGCATCAAATATGGCATGGACATGATGGAACCCCAAGCCAAACCTATCAAACTCATGCCTCCGAGATACACCATTTTATCATTTGAAATCAAGGTGCAGAAAAAACCAACCGCACCGATGGTCAGAAAAATGGCGTGCGTCATTCGGTTACTGCCAATCATTTTTGCGATACGCGGGATGAAAATCGAAATTATCATGCAAGTGATGCTGAACATCGCAAAACACGCACCTCCCCACTTGGCACCTGCCTCAAAACCTGCTGGGTTCGCCTCCGGACTGGCAGCATCGAACGCGTATTTTGCTGCGGCGAGGGATAAATATTGCCACATCAAAGGCAAACCGTACCAAGTGAAAAATTTTACCCACCAAAGTTGGCGCATCACTTTTGGCATTTCGGAAATCGAAGCGAGAATTTCTTTAAAAACGCCCAAGCGTAAAATCAGGAACAAACCAACAAAAATTCCAGCTCCCCACATCAATCCTGCTGTCAAACCACCCGTCCGAGCTGCGAACATTGCACCCATCAATGCCGCTCCGGTTGTCAATGTAAGATGCCAAAAATTGATGTTTTTTTGCTGTTCTGCTGTAAAAATATGTGGTTTTTTATAGTCATCGTTCTCCGGTGGGTATTCTTTGGTCGTTTTCATGGTCCAAAAAACAGTAGCCAAAATCGCCGCCGCACCGATGTAAAATGGGTAACGTACCGAGTTTGGAATGCTGGACATTGCCGATTGGTCGGTGGTCATTGCCATAGAAATTCCAATTATTGGCAAAATGAAAGGCATCAAATTCGCCAAAGTTTGCCCAAAACCAACCATAAATGACTGCACCGAAAACCCCGTCGGACGTTGTTTCGGGTTCAACATATCGCCCACAAAAGCACGAAATGGCTCCATCGAAGAATTCAAACCCGCGTCCAGCAACCACATCATGCACGCCGCCATGAAAACAGACTTCGAATTTGGCATCATAATCATGGCAAAACTGCCCACAATCGCACCGATAAAAATGTAAGGTTTGCGCCGACCCCATCTTTCCGACCAACTTTTGTCGCTCAATGCACCAATAATAGGTTGCAAAAGCAGTCCGGTCAGCGGCCCGGCCAACCACAAACCGGGAATACTTGCCTCCTCTGCACCGAGGTACCGGTAAATCGGGCTCATGTTTGCCTGCTGCAAACCGAAACCATATTGGATGCCCAAAAACCCGAAACTCATGTTCCAGATTTGCCAAAAAGTTAGGGTGGGTTTAGAATTTTCCATAAATTTTTCAATTTTCGTTTTGATAAAATGTGTGCTGGCAAATGTAGTCAGATTTGTGATTTTCGGTTTGCGATTTCAGATTTGTTGAAAAACGGCTCACCAATCCTTCTCCACTTTCGTCGGTCGCTGTTTTTGCTGCCGATATTTTTTCCCATTTTTTCGGTCTTCTTGTTCGATTGCGGTTTCTAAAAGCCGCTCGGCCTGCTCTTTTGTCAGCCGGTTTGGCTGCTGTTTTTCGGTTTGATTTTCCTGATTTTTTTGGGGTTGTTGTTGGTTTGGGTCGCCATTTTGTGGCTGATTTTGGTCTTGTTTTTGATCCTGATTTTGTTTTTGATTGTCTTTTTTGTCTTGATTTTGGGGTTGGTTTTCCTTCTTTTCTTGTTCCTCTTTTTGTTTTTCTTCCTGCTCTTTTTGTTTGATTTTCCTTTTTGCCAATTCTAAATTTTTGGCAGTTTCGGGGTCATTTGGCCTATTTTTCAAACTGTTTTTAAAAGAATCCACCGCTTTTTGGTATTCGCCAGCGCGAAAATGGGAGTTGCCAGCATTGAAAAAAGCATCTGCTTTTTCGCCCGAAGTTTTGCTTTTTGCCACCGAGCGTTCAAAAAATTCCGCTGCCTGCGGATACCTGCCCTGCTGGTACAACGCATTTCCCAAATTGTACAAACCGCCTGCATTTTCCGGCGATTTTTCGAGCGACCGACGATAAGCATCTTCGGCTTTGTCCATTTCTTTTTTCGAAAAATGTCGGTCGCCTTTCACCCTAAAATCGTGAGCAGATTGGGCGTTTAAATTTGAAAAAAACAGAAAAACAAAAACTTTGAAAATCGAAAATTGGATGCGAAAATTCATGTTGAAAAATTTTTAAGACGGTGCAAATTTGGATTGAATTTCTAAAAATTGGCAAAATTACTGACCTTCGCCACCACCGTTTTTTCCACACTCAAAACCACTAAACTGCATGAACCACCTCGTTTTTTTAACTTTTTTCTGCGGCATATTTTTTTCGGGAAATATTTCAGCCCAATCTCCCGACAGTTTGATGACCAAAATCAAAGGCATGGAAACCGGCAAAACTGCCAAAATCGCCGCCGCTAGGCAGGAATTGAAAACTGCTTTTGAGCAAGAAGATTTTGGCCTCGTCAATGCTTGGCTGGGGTTTTTGGAAAACGATTTGGCCACCGACGACTACGCCACGACTGATTTTGACGAACGCTGGATGCTCTATTTTTGGACAAATAATTACTCCCAACTTTTTAACGAAGTCGCTGATTACGAACGACTTAGATTGGAAAAATACCAATTTCAAAACCCGCCGCCCGAGGACAGTTTGTTCAATTTGGTGGACAAATTCACGTTCCAAAACCGTTACGAATTGTACTCGAATTTGCGGACAAATTTTTTGTCGGAAGAAGAACAAGCCCTCGCCGCGATGCTCGTGGATTATTTGTTGCGGGAAGATGCGAAACCTGAAAACCGGAAATCGCGCAACCAAAAATCGGAGGCCTTTTTGAAAAAATACCCAAATTCGAGGTTCCGAAAATTTGTTTACAAAAATTTGTACAACGAGATGGTTTATTCAAAAAACGTGTGGGGCGGCGATATTTTGGGGGTTTATGGCCGGGCTGACGGTGCGCTCGGTGTCAATTTTAGACCATTTTGGGGCGGAGAATTTGCGGTTTTGTACGGACGGAAAAAATGGAGCGGCGCGTTTCGGGCACGGTTCGGGGCGCACGATGTCCGCCGGAGTTTTTACGAAAGGAACGCGTTGATTGCGCCCGATTCATCGGCGTTTTTGGTGGATCTCGGTTTGGATTTTGGCTATCAATTGGCCGAAACCGATAAACTGAAAATCTGGCCGTCGGTCGGTTTTGGCTTTTCGATTTTGTCCGTCAGCGATTCGCCGAACAATCCGGATTTATCGCAAAAAGAGGTTTTTTCCTCGCCATTTTTTGCTCCCGCGCTGAATTTGGGTGTAAAATTTGCCGAAAAACTAAATGAAACGCCGCCGACCCTCCGTTTTCGAATCGGTTATAAAATTCAAAATTTCGAGAAAAAAAATGTGGAACTCGCTGGCAATCAGGTTTTCATTGCCGCAGGAATTGGGTTTTCCGGACGAACCAAAACGAAAAAGAAAATTTAAGCAGACACAAAACGGGCAAAATTTTCAACCAACTCCCCCACCCTTTCCGGCATTTCCAGCATGCCCATGTGCCCACAATTTTCCAAAAAATGAATATCCGCAACTTCGGGCATCGCGGTCATTTCCTGCGCATTTTCGGGAGAAATCAAATTGTCTTTTTTTCCAACAATAAATAAAACGGGGCAAGCCACCGCTGTCAAAGTTTTGCGGTGATCGGGTCGTGTCATCATATTTTCGAGGCCTTGAATGATGCCTTCTGTTGGAAATTTTTGGGCGCGGGCGATCAATCTTTTCAAAATATCGGGTTTCGCTTCCGCAAATTCTTTTGGAAAAAGTCCCGGAAACAACTGCGCAACGTACTGATTTTTCTTCCCCGATTTCAACATTTCGATGCCGCGCCGCCGATTTTCAATAGCAGTTTCCGAGTCCGGAAACGGGTGCGAATGCAACAAACCGAGCGCTGCCAACCGCTGTGGATATTTTTTTGCAAAAGCCAAAGCCGCGTATCCACCCATCGAATGACCGACCAAAATCGATTTTTCAAATTTCAAAAAATCCAAAACTGCCGCCGTCGCATCGGCATATTTTTCGATGCCCGGAGTTTCTGAAACGTCCGAGCCACCGAAACCCGGCAGGTCGATTCGAACGATTTTGCCTTTTATTTTGGGTAAAATTTCTTCCCAAATCGTCGCATCCTCACAAAATCCGTGGAGCAAAACGAGCGGTAGTTTTCCACCGCGACCGGTTTGGAAAAACGCGATTTGTTTGCCTTCGAAATTGATAGTTTTTTTCATTTTTTTATTTTTTCACAAAACCAATCAACTGCACGACGGCCTAAATGTTTGATTTTCAATTTATTGCCAAAGTTGGTCATGTGAAAAAATCAGCGCAGCAAGGTGATTCCGCCTTTTTCAATCGGCTGCAACGCCCCATCTTTTCGCTGCCAACTCACCAAAAAAATGTAGGTATCGGACGGCAAATCGAAGCCGTTCAAATTTTGTCCATCCCAACGAGCCTTCGGATCAGTGCTTTCAAAAACGATTTCGCCCCAGCGATTGAAAATTTGCAACGAAAGCAAAGTCGTGTTTCCCCGCAAAGTCAACATGCCAAAAGTGTCGTTATTTTGGTCGCCGTTCGGCGTGAAGGCATTTGGAAATTTTACAATTGGGTTTACTAAAATTACATCTTTTTGACTGCTGACCTTGCACCCATTTTGATCAATTCCAGTCAGGCGATATTTTAATGTGATACTGTCTTCAAAATTCCGGCTGGTTTCAACGGAAAATGCCAAGCCGTCGCCCACTTTTTTACCTGCCTCGAACCATTCAAAATCAAAATTTGTGGCGTTCAAACTGCTCGGCGAAAGCACTGCCGTCAAAATCAACGGGTCGCCGGGTTCGATGCGATTGGTGTCCGGGTCGCAAGCAATTGAAAGGGAAATCACCTCGATTTTTGCGTCGTCGGCATCGGCCAAAACGCACGAACCGTTCGTGATTTTGACTGAAAATTCAGTGGTTTCGGTCGGCGAAACGAGGGCAAAACCATTTGTTTTTTCACCCAAAATCCCCGCGCCCGACCAAAAAAATTTTATTTCTGGAAAATCTGCGGCTGCAAAACCGGCAGTTTGGAGCCGCACCGTGTCGCCGGGACAAACCGTTTTTGTGGCTGGAGAAACCTCAAAATTGGCGGGCAATTTATCTGAAATTACAAAAACTGATTTTGAAAAAACACCTGACGGCGTGCTGATGCTTGCGGTGTAAAGTGTTGAAATAGAGGGACTTGCCAAAACTGTCCTTCCATTATTTGAAATGGAAAGCCCGGTTGTCGGTGACCAAATTATTGGTTGGGTTGCGGGTTCGGCAAATGCCGAAATTTCCAAAGAATCACCTGCGGCAAAACAAAAACGAGCAGTATCTGAAACACTTAAATATAATGTGTCGCCAAAAAACTGGGTTGAAAACGGTTTATCAGATACATTTGAAAAATAGGTTTTTGCGGTGGCATCGGTCAAAAATGGAATCAAAAAGAGTAACCAAAGGATTTTATTCATCGAATTAAAAAAATTTAGGGGGCGAAAATATCACAAGCTGGTCAACTGGCCAGCCATTTTTCAATTTTAACCATCGGTTTTGGAAAGTCGCCGACGCCAAATTCAGATTTTTCGGCAGGTGTCAAAAGATCGGGGCGGTGGATTTTTTCGACCGGGACGTTTGCCAGCACGGGTAGCCACAATTTCAGGAAATCACCTTTCGGGTCGTAGTTTTTTGCCTGCGTCAAAATATTAAAAACCCGGTCTTCGCGAGCATCGCTGCCGACCCCGGCCACATAATTCCAGTTGCCCCAATTTGAGCACGGATCGTAATCTAAAAGCAGGCTTTCAAAATATTCTGCACCCATAACCCAATTGATTTTCAAGTCTTTAACCAAAAAACTGGACGCATTTTGTCGGCCTCGGTTCGACATCCACCCTGTCGAATTTATCTCGTTCATGTTGGCATCGACGAACGGGACACCGGTTTCGCCAGTGGCCCAGCGGTCAAAAATTTCGCGGTTATTTTTGAGTTGAGGCATTTTCTTTTTTTGCACGCCACCGATTTTGAAAATCAAATTGCCGTGCTTTTTGCCCATCAAACGGAAAAAATCCCGCCAAAGCAGTTCAAAAAAGAGCCAATATGTGCTTTCGTTGGCCTTGCGCTCGCGTTCGTACCGTTTCAATTCGTGGTAAACCATTTTTGGCGAGAGGCAGCCGGACGACAGCCAGGGCGAAAATTTGGAAGAATAATCGCCGCCGACCAGCCCATTTCGGGTCTCTTTGTAATTTGAAACGAGGTCTTTTTCCCAAAAATAGTAGCGCAAACGGGCGAGCGCGGCCGTTTCGCCGCCGCGAAAATCGAGGACGGCTCGCGGGTCGGGTTCGAAATTTTCAAAACCAAAATCGGTCAAATTTGGGATTTCACCTGTATCAAAAACCAAATCTGCGGGCATCGGCGGCAGCACAGCTGGCGTCGGCAGCGGGGCGCGAACCGAAGTGATATCTTCATTTTCCTTGCGAAAAGTGGAAAAAATATCGGGCGTGTGCTGCACGGGCATCGGCAAATCTTGGGTATAAAACAGCATTTTTCCGCGCGTGTACCACAATTCTACGCCGATTGTCCACAGTTTTTGCTCCAATTCGTCTTGCACTTTGACTTCTTCGGCGGTGCGTTCGCGGTTGCAAATCACCCAACCTGCTTTTGTTTCGCGGGCGATTTCAAATAAAATTTCTTCCGGTTTTCCGACCCGAACAATCAAATCCGAACCGAGCGACCGCAAATTTTTCCGCAGGTCGGCGACGGATTCGAGGTAAAATTTTGCCCGAAATTTTCCGGTTTTGGGGAAACCAAAACTGGTTTTCCCCTGAAAAACACGTTCGTCGAACACAAAAACAGGGATGATTTCATCACAATTTCGGAGCGCGGTGTGCAAGGCCTCGTTGTCGTGCACCCGCAAATCTTGGCGGAACCAAATGACAGCGCGTCGTTTCATAAATTTTGAATTTCTGATTTTCTAAACTGCCGGAAAGGTTGTTTGTTTGTTTGACTTTTCAAAATTGAAAATATGGCAATGCTCAGAAAAATTTTTCCAAAAACTGCCGACCGCGAACTCGGTTTTGGCACAGCCGTCGGCACGTTGCCCGGCGAAAGATTGATGTTGGCCGATGGCAGTTTCAACGTCGTTCGAAAAAGTGAATATTGGACGGACAATATTTATTTTGACTTGGTGATGATGTCTTGGAAAAAATTCTTGCTGATTGTTTTTTTTAGCTATTTAATACTCAATTCCATTTTTGCATGGGCATATTGTTCGGTAGGCATCGAACATTTGTCGGGCGTGGAGCCGGGCAGTTTTTCAAAAAATTTTTTGGCGGCGTTTTTTTTCAGCACCCAAACCATGACGACGGTCGGCTACGGAAATATGAGCCCGGTCGGTTTGCCAGCCAATTTGATTGCGTCGTTCGAATCGTTGACTGGGCTTTTGTCGTTTGCATTGATTTCTGGATTATTGTATGGACGTTTTTCAAGACCAAAAGCAAAGATTCTGTTCAGTCAAAATATGTTGATATCTCCTTTCAAAGTTGCGGGAGCGGAGTCGAACGATGGAAAAGCCATGATGTTTCGCATGGTCAACACCCGCCGCAGCGAATTGATCGAAACCGAGGCCGCAATTACGATGGCTTTTAACCAAACGAACGAGGACGGAACGGTGATTCGACGCTATTTGCCGCTGCCTTTGCAGTTGAATAAAATCGCGTTTTTTACGCTCGGCTGGACGGTGGTGCATCCGATTGATGAAAAAAGCCCACTTTTTGGACTCGAAAAAACGGATTTGGAGGCTTTGCGCCCCGAATTTATTGTTTTGATAAAAGGCGTGGAAGAGGCCTACGAACAAACAGTGCACGTTTCGAGGTCTTACGTTTGCGAGGACATGATTTGGGGCGCGAAATTCAAACCATTTTTGAGCCGCGACCGACGGGGCAGGCCGCTGGTGGTTTCGAAAATGATTGGAGATTTTGAGGTTGTCTGAATCAGAATTTGCGGAATTTTAGAATTTTTAAAATTACTAAATCAAAATTTTGAAAATTTTAAAATTCTGCAAATTCCGATTCAGACAAATTTCGCAAGATCGTCCGGCGAATCAATCCCCACCGTTTCCAAATCCGTCTCCCCCACCCCGATTTGAAAACCATTTTCCAGCCAACGAAGTTGTTCGAGCGACTCGGCGAGTTCGAGGCGCGACGGTTTCAATTTTGAAATTTTGAGCAAAACCGACCGCCGAAAAGCGTACAAACCGATGTGTTTGTAAAATTTTCCGTGCTCCGGCCAGTCCTCTTTTTCGATGCCGCGCAAAAATGGGATCGGGTTTCGACTGAAATACAAGGCTTGTTTTTTTTCGGAAAAAACGACTTTCACCACGTTTGGATTGAAAATTTGCTCCGGTTCAGTGATTAATTTTGCGAGCGTAGCGATGTTGTTTTTTTTCTTCAAAATCAACGTATCTGCCAGTAAATCAATCTGTTGTGGTTGAATAAACGGTTCGTCGCCCTGGACATTCAAAATGATTTTTGCCTGCGGAAAATGCCTCACCAACTCGGCGCAGCGGTCGGTGCCGCTCGGATGGTTTTGGCTGGTCATCATCACTTCGCCGCCAAAATTTTTCACATGTTCAAAGATGCGCGGGTCGTCGGTGGCGACCACGAATTTGTCCACGCGGCTGCATTTTTCAACCTGTTCGCAGACACGCTGAATCATTGTTTTTCCCTGAATTTCGACAAGCGGTTTTCCCGGAAAACGGGTCGAGGCGAAACGGGCTGGGATGACGGCGAGTACCATTTTTGGATTGAATTTTATGTATTTTGCTGAAAATCAGTGGTTTCGGATACAAATTTTAGGTTGGGCATCTATTTTTGCAGAGTAATTAACAAATATTCAACGAGAAAACATGAAATCCATCATCCTTTCCTTTTTGCTAACTGCGTGTTTTTCCGTCAATTTTTTGGCGCAAACTACCGCAAAACCTGCTCCGAAAATCCTTTCTTCCAAAGATTCGCTTTGGTTGACGGTGGACAGTTCGGGCACAAAAATCGTTCACCATCCGGTGAAAGCAGGTCAAACTTTGTACTCGATTTGCAAATTTTACGCAATTTCGATTCCTGAAGTTTATGCCTACAACCCGGTTTTGCAAAACGACCCCACGTTGCGCGTCGGTCAACGGCTGAAAATCCCAATCCCAAATTTGGCCATAAAACGGTACAAAAACAAGGTTTTTGATGCCTCGAAAAACACACCTATATATTATATGGTGCAACCGAACGAGACGCTTTATCAAATTTGCAAACGAGGTTTTGGTATGCCGGTGGACACGGTGAAAATGCGTAACCGCATGAAAACCAACAACATAGCACCCGGTCAATTGCTTTTGATTGCTTGGATGGGCACGGAAGGTGTGCTGGAAAATTGGCGGACGCCGCCAAAAATCGCCACGACTTCGGAAAATCAAAAACATTTCGAAAGCCAAGCCGCCGTCCGGAAAGAAATCCGTTCGTCGGGCATTTGTTTTTGGCAAAAAGACAGCAACGAAAAGTCGGATTTGTATGCTTTGCACCGAATGGCAGCGGTCGGCACGACCATTTCCGTTTATAATCCGATGACGAAAAAAAGTACTTTTGCAAAGGTCATCGGGCGGATTCCGAACGGCTACGAAAAAAATATCGAGGTGATTTTGTCGCCTGCTGCGGCTCGGATGATTGGCGCTCGCGACCCGAAATTTTTTGTAAAAACTAGATTTTTTCAATGAAAAAATACCTGATTTTAAATTTAATTCTTTGTCTTTCAAGTTGTTACACTTTCAAAGGCATCTCGATTGACCCGAGCGACGAGACGTTTTTTGTCAACATCATCGAAACGCAAGCTAACAACGCGCCGCCGAATTTGGGCATCGAATTTACCGAAAGATTGAAAGATAAAATCCGCACCGAAACGCGCCTGACATTGAACGATGAAAACCCGCACATCGAATTTTCGGGAAAAATCACTTCGTTTCGGGTCGAACTTTTGGCTCCGCAGCCCGGCGAGGTCGCCGCGCAAAACAGGTTGGTCGTCGATTATTCCATCACGATGAAAAACAACCGCGACGAGACGAAAGGTTGGACAGGGCCAAAATCGTTTAGTTTTTTCGCCGAATTTCCAAATTCGACCGACCTTTTGACCGTGCAGGAAACTTTGTTGAAGGACATCAATGACCAGGTTTTGGAAAATATTTTCAATGCAGCATTCAATACCTGGTGAATTGGTTATTGGGAAATTGGGGAATTAGTTATTAGGGAATTGGTTATTTGAAAATCTGTTTTCAAAATACTAACCAATTCTCTAATTTCCCAGTAACCAATTCCCCAGTTTCCCAGAAACTAATAACCAATTATGACGCAGGATAGATTTTTGAAAATGATGGAACGCCCCGAATTATTGAATTCGGTAACTTACGAGGAGTTGAAAACCCTCGTTTTGGCTTATCCGTACACCCACAATTTGCGGTATTTGTTGGCCATCAAATCGCGGCAGGAAAATCACTCTGAATTTGCCAAAAACCTCGCCGCTGCCTCGACTTATTCGCTCGACCGGAAACGGCTTTTTCAAATTTTAGCACCAAAAATGCTCGCGCCGAAACGGGTCGAGGAAAAAACGCAGGTTTTGGAATTGAAACCAATTGAAAAAGTGCGGGAAGAATTGGAAGCAAAAACGCCCGTTTCTGTTGAAATTTTGAAAAAAGAAGAAGCCAAAAGTTTGGCCGCAACGCCGCCGATGCCGATTTCTGAAATTCCAGATCCAAGATTTGTCAACTTTCAAAAAGTTGACAAATCTGAAATTCCGGAACCGCCGAAAATCAAAGAAAAAGAAGTCCTTTTTGATTTTAGCGAAATCATGCAGCGGAAAAAAGAAGCGGCGGCGACTCAAATTTCTGTCGAAAAACCGGCAGCCGAACCTGCAAAAGTTGAGATTTTGGAAAAACCAGAACCTGAAATTGAACTTCCAAATGTTGAGATTTTGGAAAAACCAGAACTTTCCGAACCTGTGAAAATTGAAATTTTGGAAAAACCAAAACCTGAAATTGAACTTCCCCAAACTGAGATTTTGGGAAAAACACCACCCGTCGAACCTGCAAAAACTGAAGTTTTGGAAAAGCCAATTTCAGTTGTTGAAACTCCAAAAATAGAAATTTTTGTAAAACCCTTGCCCGAAGTTGTGCCATTTAACCAAACCCCGATTTTGGTTTTTGCTCCTCCCCAGCCGATTGAATCGCTTGATTTGAAGCCAAATTTTGACAATTGGCTTTCGCAATTCAGGCTTCCGACGATGCATGGGCAAAGTCCAGCGGCAAAAAAATCGAAACTTTCGCCGCTCGATTTTTTCCAAAACACGGAATTGGTCGAGGAAGAAAAATTGCGCTCCGGCGGGCGGTTGCTCGAAAAATCTACGGAAAAACCGGGTGAAAAATCAGAGGCACGGATGTTGGCTGAGCGCAGCGTGATTGAAAACCAAGATTTGGTTTCTGAAACTTTGGCGCGGTTGTACGTTCGGCAAGGCTATTTTGAAAAAGCAATTTCGATGTATCAAAAACTCAGTTTGGCTATTCCAGAGAAAAAACAGTTCTTTGTGGCCGAAATTGAAAAATTAAAAAAAAGTAATTAATATGATGTCTTTCTTAATCGTACTGATTGCCCTCGTCGCAGTTTTGTTGATGGCAGCGGTACTCATTCAAAACCCAAAAGGTGGCGGCATTGACCAGACTTTTTCGGGGTCTGCCCAACAAATTTTTGGTGCTTCGCGCTCCGCAGATTTCATCGAACAGGCAACTTGGTGGTTGGCCGGAATTTTGGTTTTGCTCTGCATCGTCGCCGTTTTGAACGTCGGCACATCGATGACGGCAACGGAAATTCCATTGCTTTCGAAGTAAAATTGCTTGCAATTTTTGGGCAAAAAAAACCGCCTGTTTCTGGGAAACCAAAAACAGGCGGTTTTTTTCTGGGACGTTGGACTTTCGACATTGGACGCTGGCTTGGTC
>JANNMS010000141.1:0-12194 GCA_031398055.1 Saprospirales bacterium
AAAGGTGCGTAGCACCGTCATATTTCAATGTCAAATGTTCCGGTGCTACGCACCTTTTTAAAATTTTGGCTACAAAATTCTACAAATATTGAGGTGCTACGCACCTTTTTGAAACAGCAACTTGGAATCATAATTGAGCCATAAACTTTATCAACTGGAATATTCAATGCAAACATTTTTCGCCTCAGTAAAAAACCGCATCGCCTCCCAGCCACCTTCCCGACCCACGCCAGAATTTTTCACCCCGCCAAACGGCGTCCGCAAATCGCGCAGCAACCAACAATTTATCCATACGATACCAACCTGCAATTGCGCCGCTGCCCGGTGCGCCCGGTTCAAATCCGATGTCCAGACGGTTGCAGAAAGTCCGTAATCCACACCGTTGGCCAAAGCAATCGCAACTTCTTCATTTTCAAAAGGTTGGATGGTGACAACCGGGCCGAAAATCTCTTCCTGATTCGTCCGACAGTTATTTCCCAAACCTTCGATGACGGTCGGAGCGATGAACCAACCGCCCGCCAATTCGCCCGGCAATTTTACGGCATGGCCGCCGCAAAGAATTTTCCCACCTTCCTGTTTTGCCAGTTTTATGCAGTTCAAAACTTTGTGAAAATGCGCCTCGCTGACCACCGCGCCGAGTTTGGAATTTGGGTCGGACGGGTCGCCGACTTGCAGTTTTTTCACCCGCAGGACAAACGCAGTTTTGAACTTTTTGTAAATCTTTTTTTCGACATAAATCCTTGAACCACAAAGACATATCTGCCCTTGATTGGCAAAAGACGACTGCACGGTGGTGCGCAACATTTTATCAAAATCGCAATCCGCAAAAATCAAATTTGGGTTTTTACCGCCCAATTCGAGACTCAATTTTTTGAAAACTGGCGCTGCAATCCGGGCAATTTCTGCCCCCGCCCGTGTGCTTCCGGTGAACGAAATAGCCTTGATTTTTGGATGCCGGACAATCGCCTCGCCTGCCACCGGCCCCAATCCGTGCACGATATTCAAAACGCCCTGCGGCAAACCAGCCTCCCGGCAAATTTCGCTGAGCAAAAAAGCGGTCGCCGGCGTGACTTCCGACGGTTTGCCGATCACACAATTTCCGGCAGCCAGTGCCGGCGCGATTTTCCAGGTAAAAAGATAGAGCGGCAAATTCCAGGGCGAAATACAACCGACCACGCCAATCGGCTGCCGCAACGTATAGTTGATGGCGCGCCCCGGCATTTCATGGCTTTCGGAAGCAAAATGCAGCGCAGCGGTGGCAAAAAACTTGAAATTTTGGGCGGCACGGGGAATGTCAACCGTGCGAGCGGCGGTAATTGTTTTGCCAGAATCGCGGCTTTCGGTCTCGGCAAAACGCTCCAAATTTTTCAAAATGCCATCCGAAATCGCCATCAAAATCTCGTGGCGACGGTCGAGCGAGGTGCGCGACCACTCCGGAAATGCCTTTTCCGCAGCTGTCACCGCGAGTTCGATATCCGAAGCATCGGAATTTGGGATTTCTCCCCAAACATTTCCGGTTGCCGGGTTGAAATTTTGAATAAATTTGCCGCCGAGCGGTGCAACGAACTCGCCGTTGATGAAATTTAGAATTTGCATTTCAAATAAAAATAATTTGCAAATTTAGAAAAATCAATAGTCCGGGCAGATTTTAAGCCCGATTTTGGTAAATAAAAAAAGGTCGTGAGATTTGGGTTTGCGACAACCAAACTCACATAATTCGAGCTTTCTGCCCGGACTATTGAAAAATTAGGATTTTGAAACTCAATTTAAAAATATGGAAACCCTCGTCGAAACGCTCGCCAAACTCCGAATCGAAGGCTACACCGAAGATTTCAACCTACTTTCCGACGGCTTGGATTACCGAAAAAAGCAGGTTCGGCTCTCGCCCACTGAATTTCACGTGGACAAATTTTTCCGTTTCGAAGGCGATACCGACCCGGCAGACGAGGCGATTTTGTACGCCATTTCATGTGAAAAACATGATTTGAAAGGCGTTTTGGTCAATGGCTATGGTATTTCCGCCGATCCGATGACCAATGAAATGCTGGAAAAATTGAAGTGAAATCATTTCAGGCACAATGCTTGCCTACCTATTTCCAGAAACAAAAAAAGCAACCCATTTCTGAGTTGCTTTTATCTAAAAAACCGTGCGGGAGACGAGAGTTGAACTCGCACACCTTGCGGCGCACGCCTCTGAAACGTGTGCGTCTACCATTCCGCCACTCCCGCAATTGTAGAAATTTTCGGGGCTTTCCTCGAAAACGGTGGCAAAGGTAAATTTTTGAGGCACAAAAGGGAAAGATTTTTCTACGTATTTTTCTGAGAAACATTCCTACTTTTGCATTCACTCTTGCCCTCCTCCTTTCACCGAATGCCCCTAACGTTCGGTTTCTTTTTAACACTTTGCTGCTCCCCCAATTCTGTTCAGTTCTCAAAACTGGGTAAAACCACAATTTTTTTCGTACATGAGAAAGGTAAAAATTCTTGTTGTTGATGACCACCATCTGTTTCGATTGGGGGTCGTCCATGCTTTACAGGCACTCAAAAACCCGCAATTGGAAATCATTGCGGAATGTTCGAACGGTGTGAAAGCCGTCGAAACCACCATGCGTTTGCAGCCCGATTTGGTACTTTTGGATGTCCATTTGCCCGAATTGGATGGCATCGAAGTGGCTCGCCAAATTTTACAAGTGCTTCCAAAAACGCGGATTTTGGCACTCACGTCTTCCACCGACAACCACACCATTTTAACGATGATAAAAAGTGGTGTCGCAGGGTATGCTTTGAAAGACATTGCGATTCCAGAGTTGGCAAACGCCATTGTCACCGTCGCCGAGGGCAATACTTATTATTCAAAAGAAGCATCTTCTGCCATTTTGGCCTCGCTTTCCGAGCGCGATCATTATGCAAAAAGCAGAAATATGGACTCGGATATTGAGCCGCATCCCGAAGATGTTTTGACAAAACGAGAGCAAGAAATCCTCCGTTTGGTGGCCGAAGAAAAAGGAAATCAGGAAATTGCGCAGATGTTGTACGTCAGCCCGCGCACCGTCGAGACCCACAAACGCAACATCCTTTTGAAATTAAAAATCAAAAATGTGGCCGGCCTCGTCAAATATTATATGAAGCACAACGGGATGTTTATGGGTCAAAATTGACAAAACTTGCGAGAAACCCGTAGGCAAATGTCCGGTAAATTACGCAAATCAGGTATTCTTTGGCTGAGATGTGTGCCGGACATTTGTCCCCGTAATCAATTTTTATTTTAATCCAATTGACCACTTTCGTCTGGTTCACTTGCACACTTCCACCCCGCTCACACCTTCGCCAGACGATCCTTCCTTAAACTTTTCATCACGACGCGCAGATAACTTCTGCAAATTTTCATCTCTGCCCACGCCGGGTGGGTGGTGGATTTGGATAATTCATCAAATTCTTTAAACAGAAAACTTTCGTCAGCATGAAAAAGTTTATTCTTTCCCTCTTCACTTTCGCTACCTTCACCTTGGCATTTGGACAAGGAAACAATTCCTTAACCCTCGAACAGGTCGGAAACCAAAACTTCCTCGACCAAACCCAGGAAGGTACCGGGAACACCGCTCAAATCTCTGCCACTGGAAATGTCAACGAAATGAGTTCCCAGCAAAAAGGCAACAACAACACTTTGAACCACCAATCCTCTGGTTCAAACGTCACCACAACTTTGGTTCAAATTGGCAACAACAACAACACCCAGCAATTGGTGACAAAAAACGATGTCAAATTGGTCGCAAGTTCCACCGGCGACAACAACGTTGTTACCCAAGAAATTGAAACTGCCAGTTCCGAAGCAACAGTTTTACAAGTCGGCAGCGACAACAAAGCCATCCAACAAATGAATGGCGCAACGGCTGACAACAACCTCAGCATCATCAAACAAACCGGCGACCGGAACATCGGCACCACCGAAACCAACGGTAACAATTCAAAAACCGGCATCAATCAAACTGGCAGCGACAACCAAGGTTTCATTTTCCAAAATGGTACGACCAACAACGCTAATTTGGTGCAAACTGGCGACAACAACAAAGCCTCTTTGCGTCAGGAAGGCAACAACAATTATTATGGTGCGCCCGGCGATGACCCGAATTTGGGCATCCAACAATTGGGAAATGACAATATCATTATTGGCAAATCTTTCGGGAACGACAATGCAATTGCCATCAAACAGCAAGGCGACACCAACAACGTCCTGGCCGAGCAACTTTCCAATTCAAACAAAGCCAACATCAAACAAACTGGCAATTTGAACGTGGCAAAAGTGAAGCAAAACTGATTTTCTCAGTTTCAAGATAATTAAGAAAAGGTTTTAGGAAGGACCGGAGTGGTGTGCATAGGCACGCTGCTCCGCCTTTTCCTGAAAATTTCTTGATTGTTTTTAAAAAAAATCTGCCATCCGTTTAATCCAGGTTGTAAAACAACATCCCGCTTTTTTAAATTTTTCTCCCATTTTTTCCACCCATTTTTTCCTGAATGTTTCCTAAAAACAAACATATCGTCTGTCTTTTGTTTTTGTTTTTGGGTAGAATTGGTCTGTTTGCTCAGGATTTGATTCCCGCCGATTTTCAAAACTCGACAGCAACCAGCCCAATTTTTACCACAGGCAAGGCAAATTCCGTCTATCTGACGCAAGTCGGAACGGGGAACACGGCAAATGTGAATCAAACTGGAAATACACTAGCGACCCGGTCAAATTTGGTGCGCGTTTTTCAATCCGGCCAACTCAATTTGGCGCAAGCCAACCAAGTTGGGCAAAACAATCGCACCGATATTTTGCAGCAAAATGGAAATGCGAACAAAGTCGTCAGCAATATTCAAGGAAATGACAACACAAATTTGTTTATCCAAAATGGCAATTTGAATTTGATTGAGCAGAATTTGGTCAATTCGCACCTCAACCAATCCAATTTTACCCAAAATGGAGACAACAACGTCATCCAACAAACTTTGACAAACAAAACTGGGCAAAATTTGAACGTGACCCAAAATGGAAATGGGTTGAGATTGGTTATCAATCAATCGAATTGAAACCCTTTTTCATTTTTTTAGTAATCCTTCATCCTAAAACTTTTAAGACATTTTGAAAAAAACACTCCTTTTTGGTGTGCTTTTTTGCTTTTTTCAAATGGCAAAAGCACAAAGTCCACAACCCGATTCGCTCAGGTTGTGGTTTTCTGTTTCATGGAACGACAGTTTGAAAACGGTCACGCTCCGACCATCGGTTGCCAATTTGACCAATTTGGAAAGGTTTTTTCACTACCAAATTCGCATCACCGATGCCACTTTGTTGCCCGGAAATTCCATTCAAAAATTGATAGGAAGCTTTTTTATCTCGCCCGGCGAAATCCTTGAATTGACTGAAAAAACACTAAATTTTCAGCCGGAACTTGATTTTAATGTCTATTTATATGTTTTGGAAGAGGATTTTGTGATCGCCGCCGCCGAATGGAATTTTGACGATGCCTATTCAAATCATTTTAAAAAACCGTCAAAACCCAAACCGACTCGCGCATATTTGGCACCCGACAATTTTGAAATCGATGCCTTGGTTTTCAACGAAACGCGAACGCCGTTTGGCCGGGAATTTTACCGCCTCTTTTTCGAACGCTGGCAGCCGCCCCAAAATGTCTCCGGTTATTGGATAACCATCCGCGAAATTTTGACGCCCGGCAGGTACACCATTATTTCAGTTTCCCTGAAAAACAAAGAACTTTACCAGCGATACCTGATTCCTCGCCGCGAATTCATGGAAACCCTTGCAACCCAAACCGCTGAGTACCTTTTATCTTTGCTTCAAAATGGGGAGTTCGACGGCGGTTTGACCAACGAAGATTTGTTTGGAAAAGACTTCGGCGACGGCTTACCATCTTCAAAACTTTAAGCTCCAAACCATTCACTTTCAAACACTTAAATCAAAAATGAGAAAATTTCAACTCCTCGTTTTTCTGTTTTTTGTTGCAAATTTTGCCACCGCGCAGGACATGGTTTACAAAGCAAAAAACCCGGCCTTCGGCGGCGATACTTTCAATTATCAGTGGTTGCAAAGTAGTGCGCAGGCGCAAAACAGTTTGGAAGACCCCTCAAAAACCACCACTTCCTCGACTTCGTCCAGCAGTTTGAACAGTTTTTCCGAGACTTTAAATCGCCAATTGCTTTATTCACTTTCTCAGCAAATCGTAAAAGACCAGTTCGGGGAAGGCAGTTTGCAGCCCGGCCAATATACTTTCGGCTCTTTTTCAGTCGATATTTCACCCAGTATTGATGGTCTTTTGGTCAATATTTTTGACGGCGCGACCGGGCAATCCACCCAAGTTCTCGTCCCATTTTTTTAGAGTTTAGTTAAAAACTAATCACTCAACCCTAATCTCTCATCACTTTTAATCTGCCTCCCGCCGAAAACTTACACTCAAAACACATGAGGCGGACATACTATTTTCTTCCTAAAATATTGATTTTCAGCAGTTTGGCGATTACCAACCTTGGTTGCGGCACTGCTTTTTTAAATTTCAATCAAATCCACCCCGCCCGCTCCGGCGAACCCACCGCGCTCACTTCTTCGCTCAAAAATTTGCCAGAACCCGCCGAGCCGCTCATCGTCGCGGTCTATTCTTTCCGTGACCAAACCGGCCAATACAAACCGCAGGACGGCGGTTCGGGATTTTCGACAGCCGTCACGCAGGGTGCGGGAAATATTTTGGTAAAAGTTTTGGCCGATTCAAAATGGTTTGTCCCCATCGAACGCGAAAATATCAGCGACCTTTTGAACGAGCGAAAAATCATCCGCTCGACCCGCCAACAATTTGGTATGAATGAAGAATTGCCCGGATTGCTTTATGCCGGGGTGCTTTTGGAAGGCGGAATCATCAGTTACGATGCCAATGTCGTGACCGGCGGGGCAGGACTTCGATATTTTGGCGCGGGTGGAAACAGTCAATATCGGCAAGACCGGGTGACGGTTTATCTCCGTGCGGTTTCGGTGACGACCGGGAAAATTTTGAAAACGGTTTACGCCTCGAAAATGATTTTATCGCAATCTGTCGACGGCGGAATGTTCCGTTTTGTAAAATTTGAACGGCTGCTCGAAGCCGAAACTGGTTTTACGTTCAACGAACCAAGCGAAATTGCCGTGACCGAAGCCATCGAAAAAGCTGTCGAAAGTTTGATTTTCGAAGGCATCGCCGAAAATCTCTGGAATTTGAAAGAACCGGGAAAAAAGAAAGAAATTTTGGATGCCTACAATTCTCAAAAAGAGCATGACTCAAAAATGGATGTCCTCAATCAATTGACAGAAGACCGCCGGCAAACTGCCTCATTTTCAATCAGTTCCGCCAATTTTTTATACAAAGGCGATTATGCCGCGCCACGTTTTCGACCGGGTTTTGAAACTGGTTTGGGCTACAATTTTTCACCTGCCGCTGGGCTGCGATTGCGAATTGCGGTGGGTGAATTGGCTACGCAAAAAGGTTTTAAAAATTCAATTTCTTCCGCAAATCTCGATTTTCAATGGCGGTACACCCCAGCCTACCGTTTTTCGCCGTCGCTAAATTTTGGGGTTGGTTTGATTCAAAACCGGATTTCCGGCCGGCGATTTTCAAAAGCGAATTTGGGTGGAGGTTTTGAGTGGCTGGCCGCGAAAAAAATCGGCCTCGCCGCAAGTTTGGATTACAATTATGCTTTCACCGATTTGCTTGATGAAAAAATCAATGGAAAATACAACGATGCCTTTTGGCAAGTCAATTTTGGGGTGAATTTTTATTTTGGAAAAAAAATCAAAAACAAAAAACGACTCGCGCCGGGGGCACCTGAAAAACCAAAATCGAAGGGGCCGTTGCAGGATTTTTGAACGTCAAAAAACAAAAAAGGCTTGTTTCGAAAAATCCGAAGCAAGCCTTTTTTTTATTTTCAAAAACACAAAAATTGTCAACTCAAAAATTATGCGCCGAGGTAAGTTTTCAACAATTTACTCCGCGATGTTGCGCGTAACTTATTGATTGCCTTGTCTTTAATCTGGCGGACGCGCTCGCGGGTCAGACCAAATTTATCGCCAATATCTTCCAAACTCATCGGATGGACGATACCAATCCCGAAGTATAATTTTATCACATCGCACTGCCGGTCGGTCAAAGTTCCGAGCGAGCGTTCGATTTCGCGGCGCAGCGAATCGGCATATTCGAGGTGCGAATCCGTGCCGGGCATCGACGTATTTTCCAAAACATCGAGCAGTGAATTATCCTCGCCGTCGACAAACGGAGCGTCCATCGAAACGTGCCGGGCAGCGACGCCCAAAGTCGTTTCCACCTCGTCGGCAGAAATTTCGAGGAGCGTTGCAAGTTCGTCGGCACTCGGTTCGCGTTCGTAAGTTTGTTCGAGTTCGGAAAATGCCTTGTTGATTTTGTTCAACGAACCAACCTTGTTCAAAGGCAAACGCACAATCCGAGATTGCTCCGCCAACGCCTGCAAAATTGACTGCCTAATCCACCAAACTGCGTACGAAATGAACTTAAAACCGCGCGTTTCATCAAAACGCTGCGCGGCTTTTATCAAACCGAGATTGCCTTCGTTGATCAAATCCGATAGCGAAAGACCTTGATTTTGGTACTGTTTGGCCACCGAAACGACGAATCGCAGGTTGGCTTTTGTCAGTTTTTCGAGGGCACTTTGGTCGCCTTGTTTGATTCTTTTTGCTAAATCAACCTCCTCTTCGGGGGTCAGCAAGTCCACCTTGCCAATTTCTTGAAGGTATTTTTCGAGCGACTGGCTCTCGCGGTTCGTGATGGACTTCGTGATTTTTAGCTGTCTCATGAACTTTTATTTACTCGCAAATTTTGTCCGGCGGCCTAAAATTTTTTTGAAAGGCAACCAAACGTTTTGGTGATGATTGTGAAATTTTTGTAGAAAGGAATAAATAACGGACAGATGAATATTTTGTTCAGGTTTGTCCGCTGCGGTGGTTTTCAGAATTTAATTTTTTCGGAAAATTGGGAGGATTGGAACATCCGTGTTCCAATCCTCCCAATTTTCGGGCTGCAAAAGTAGAAATTTATTTGACAATCAGTTTGCCAACATTTCGCTGCCCGCCGGAAATTATTTCGACAAAATAGGTGCCCGGTGCTAGTTCGGCGGCATTCAAAAACAGGTTGGATTTGCCGGAAGGCAGTTCGCCGTTGAAAATTTCCAGTTGATTTTTGCCTAAAACATCAAAAACACGCGCAACAACTTGCAATTTCCGGTTCAATTCCACCGGCACTACCGTGATTGAATTGGACGGATTTGGGTAAATTTTTTCCAAAATTAAATTTTCCGGCTGCGCGGCGGTACTCGTTTCGGCTATTTTAAATTTCAAAAAACCTTCCGGTGCGGGCAACGGATGGTTGCGCGAGCGGCCACTTTTTGAATTTCCTTCGATAAAATAATGCACGGTCATGCCCGGTTGCTGCTGCGGAATCACTGCCGACCAAACATTTGGCGAGTCAATTACCGAGGACATTTCAACCGTTTCCCAATTTGACATGATTGTATTTTTCCAAAAAACCTTGCTGCCTGCGATTCCGGTGCGGTGCTGGATTGTCGCAAAAACCGGGTAGCCGGGCTGAAAGGGGTCGGCCACGTCCCGCAATTTTTGATGGACAATCCGCATCGGGTCGTTCACGCCGATTTCTTTGGTGATGCAGTGGATCGCGCCGAGCGACGGGATGATTTGGTTGCAATTGATGCCCACGATTTTGTAACCTGGCATGGCGGTTTCCCAAATTCGGCGCGCCGTTGTGTCAAATTGTTGCTGGTAAAAAGGCACTAAAATCGTTTTATTTACAAAAGTTGCGTTGGCGTATGTCCGATAATCGCCGTTTTGGTCGGGGTAAACATTGCCTTCGGGCGGCATCGGGACGCGGACTACATTATATGGTGTGCCAAAAGCCGATTTATAATTGCTCAAAATGTACTGCAAATTGGCCTCGATTTGCGGCCCGTCGGCCACGCCAGCCGGGTATTCGCCCACCAAAAGTGTCTCTTCGTCAATCAATTTCATGTGCATATCAATGTGGTGGATGCAATCGTATGGCAATCGATCCATTTTGATGTAGTTTTTGATGCCCATAAATTTCAACATGATGTCATCAATTTCGGCTTCTGGATGGTCGGACGTGCCAAAAAGGTCAAAAAGATTGCCACACTCACCGTTTTGAACATGGTCATTATTTGTAAAAATCAATTTCGAGGCGAAGGCCTGACCCATGCCGTCGGACATAAAATTGCCGCCGGTGTTCACCAAATCGTAGGGCGCGACCGAAGTCGAATAGGTTTGCAGGCCCAAATGCGTCGCCACTTTTTCAGAAACCAAATCATCCGCGGGGCGATTTCGGTTGTAAATCCAATCCACGATGTAACCTGAATCCACTGCGTTTTGATAAATCGTGTTCGGGCCATAATCGCGCACCCAAATCGAGTTGTTGGCCGCGATCAAAAAATCGACGTTCGAGGAAATGTCCACGTTTTTGGAGGTCAAATAAGTTTTCGCGGCATCAACGACCGACTGCGAATTGCAACAAATCACGACTTTCGTTTCGAGCCGCGCCGCCCGCACGATTTCCGCCAAAATCGCATTGAAACCGTTCCAAGAAATGACAAGTGCCTGCAATTCTTCCCATTCTGCCATCGCGCGGGGCGAAAAATTGGGCGGTTCGGTGATGCCTGCCGAAACTGGCGGCTTGTAATTTCCCTTTTCAATTTGGGAAATTTCCAGTGGGGAAAGGAAGTTTGGGCTGGTTTGGGCTAAAAATTGGGCGGCCACGAAAGCCACGAAAAGAAAGGTGGTAAATGTTTTTTTCATAAATTGACTTTGGATATTGGATTTTAGACTTTGGACAAATGACTTTGGACGCTGGATTTTGGAAGTCAAATGTCCAAAATCCAGCGTCCAAAGTCTTCATTCGATAATAATTTTCAAACATTCTTCCTTGCCTTGCGCCGCCACCAAATCCACTGTTTGCTCGGTGTTTCCATCAAAAACAACCACTCGGCAAGTATTGATTTCGGCTTTTCCAAAATCTTCGGCATGAATCGTCAAATAATAATCACTCCGACCGGACGGCAATTCCAATTCAAATTCCTTCGGTTTGAGTGTCAAATAAATTCTGTCCACGACTTTTACTTCGTTCAAATAAACTGAGCAAATATCTCCATCTTGAACTTGGCTGTCCCAAACTTTTACTTTTATTTTTCGATTTGAAATTTTTATGGTTTTGCCAACTTCGACTGGTCGGCCACCTATTTTTTCTGGCTTTTCGCTGGTCAAAGTTTTTACTTTGATGGGTTCAGGAATTGTTTCTGGTTTTGGTTTAGGCTTGGTTTTTTTTGTAATTGCTGGCTCTTTTTTGGGCTCCTCGTCGCACGGCAATTTGCAAGTCCCGCCAAATCGAATGCTAAAACCGGGCCCGGCCTGCGTGACATTCGAAACCAAAATGACATATTTTTCACCCTCGACCACTCGGAGCGGCGCGAGCCAAGTGTTATCGCCCTCGTCGTTGCACCCGGCGTCGCGGCTCGATGCCCGTTCGCCGTCGCGGAGACCCGTTTCGCCCATGCATTTGCTGGTCAATGCTTCGTTTTCCGGGTCGCCGGCGGCCATGCATCGGATGATTTGTTTGTACCGGCAGTCGCCGTCGGCGGGCATTTTGTACACCACAAAATCCATGTCGTTGTCAAATTTGTGGGGCGTGATGGCAAAAGTGAGCGAGCCTGATTTTGCAATTTCAAATTTTATCCAAGTCGAATTTTGCTCAGCCTGCCCGTGATTTTCGCCGTTCATAAAACAGGAAATGAAGTCGGCTTCGCGGTTGTTTGCGCCTTCGCCCTGCACTTTTTCAACGTGATAGACTTGTTTTTTGCAAATATCCATCGCCCGGTCGCAGTCGGCGTAGTTTTGAGCGACGGCAAAAAATGGGAGCAGCAAAAAGTAAATTGATAAGTTTTTGATTTTCATTTTCTAATTTTTTTACCCAAAATGAGGAGTTTGAAATTTTTCGGTTGGGTAACGCAAATTGGAGGTGGTAATTTTTTTAGAGCCCGCGTTTGTGGTAATAAAATAATTCCGCCAAAAAAATATAATGCCGGCCAGGGCCCCCCCCAACTATGAAAAACGCCCCAAAATAGAAAAA
>JANNMS010000152.1:0-5392 GCA_031398055.1 Saprospirales bacterium
TCCAATCCTGCAAATCCGTGTCCCATCACTCAAATTTTTTCGTGGACAATTTTCAAAATATCCGCCTCCGCCGCGCGCGCTGCCGCCAAAAGTTTCTCTCCTTTTTCCAAAACCTCGGCCACAAAATTTTTATCGTTCAAACCCGACGAGTTCACTTTTACATTCAAAAAAGCACCTTCCAAAGCCGTCCGGGCGCAAAGTGCGCCGACGCCGGCATCGGTCACGGAGTTTGGATTGCCGTTTTCGACCATTTTTCGAATCAAGGGAAATGCGTCCAACGCCAATTCCATCACCCGAAACGGCACGACGATGGCGACGCGGGTCGCAGATTGGATGGCGGATTTTCGGGACGATTTTTCTTCGTCGGTGTTTTTGGGCAAGCCGAACGCGGCCATGATTTCGTTGAAAGCAGCCGTGTCCTCGTCGACTGCGGTCAAAAATGCTTCTTTTAATGCTTGGCCGAGTTCGGCGGTTTCACTGAATTCTTCCCATCGGTCGTCCCAGCCGCGTTTGTGGGAACTCAAATTTGCCACCATCGTCGCCAGCGAAACGCCCAACGCACCGACGTAGGCCGCCACCGAACCGCCACCGGGGGCAGGACTTTCGCTTGCCGTTGCATCGGCAAACTCACGTAAGTTTTTGGAAATCAACTTTTTAGACTGGTCGGGCTGCAAATTGTACTCGATGATTTTCCGTCCGGCGTCGAATGGGGCGAGGTCGTCGAGTCCCAAACTTTTCACAGCAATTTTTATCAACTCGGCCTCGCCGACGCCGACTGAGCGTTGTTGTTTTTTCAAAAAATACTTGCCCGCGTCCAACATTACTTTCAGCGGGACGAGGCCGACGAGTTCGCTGCCCGTCACCCGCATCCCACGACTTTCGGCACTGCGGCAACATTCTTCGAAAACCAAATGCAGCGGCGTGGCCGCGATGTCGGTGATATTTATCGAAACCTGCGCCACGCCATATTCTTCGATAAACCAGCCGATGGCTTTCACGCCTTTCAAAACTCCGGGCTGGCGGAGCGGTTCGCCGTCGGCGTCGGTCAAAATTTTTCCGGTCAGCGGGTCGCCTTCGCGGAGCACCCGACCTTTTTCACGGATGTCGAACGCCACCGAATTTGCCCGGCGGACGGAAGTCGTGTTCAAATTCACATTGTAGGCAATCAAAAAGTCGCGGGCACCAATGACCGTCGCGCCACTTTTTGCATTGAATTTTTGTTCGCCAAAATCTGGCAGCCACGCTGGGTCGGTCATTTTTTGGGGCAAGGCTTCGTATTCGCCAGCGCGGATGACGGCCAAATTTTTCCGGTCGGGTCGGGTCGCGGCATTTTCATACATATATATAGGTATCGAAAGTTCGCGCCCGACGCGCTCGGCCAGTTTCCGTGACCATTCGACGGTTTCGTCCATCGAAATTTCGGCGATTGGGATGAGCGGGCAGACGTCGGTTGCACCCATTCGCGGGTGCTCGCCGCTGTGTTTTGACATGTCGATGATTTCGGCGGCCATTTTTATGCCCCGAAAAGCGGCTTCGACGACGGCGGCGGGCTCTCCGACAAAAGTTACGACGGTTCGGTTGGTGGCTTTTCCGGGGTCAACGTCCAGCAATTTCACGCCGTCCACCGATTCGATGGCGTCGGTGATTTGTTTGATGATGGCCGGGTCGCGGCCTTCGGAGAAATTGGGGACGCATTCGATGAGTTGCATTTTTGTGGTGATTTGTTGATTTGAAGATTTGTGGATTTGAAAAATGTGGGCTTGCAAAATTCAGGCGGCGAAGATAAAAAACAGGGTTGGGACGGGTTGTTTCAGGATGACAAATTGCTGCGAACTGGGTTGAACCAGGTTTTTTCAACAAAATAACTAAGTGAAATACCTATGTTTCAATCAATTAAAAGCGATGTGTAATGTCAAGCCCAACCGAATTTTTGACACGAAATCTATCAAAGACGAATTTGAAATTCAGTAAGTTGGCAAAAATATCACGTTGAAAAAGTGTTGGATTGGCATTTTCAAAAGGCATTTTTAGATTCCTGCGAGCGATGCGTATTGAAAATTGGGTGAAGCACATTTTTCGAAAAACAATTATTTTAAAAAAAATCTACCGTCACACAAATCAAAATTGACCCAACCATGACTGTTCGTGCCGCCTCAATCTTTGACCCAGATTCGAAACGGAAACACCGTGACAATCGAATTCTTTAACCTTCTTTCTTTTCATCCAAACAACGCTTTCGACAAATGAACAATTTTACATCGAAACACGCATCATTTTTGACCTTTTTACTTGCTTTTTCACTCTCCGCTTTTGGGCAAACACTAAAACCTGTTGCCGAACTCGTTCAAAAAACCGGTGACAACGGCACGGCTTTTCAAATCGTCCGTCCATTTTCAACTGCTCCGGTGACGAGCACCGAGGCTTTTCGGGTGACTGAAAACGCCCAATTTTTAACCCTCGACGTGGAAGCAGCCGCCGAAATCGGCATCGCAAAACCAAAAGCACTGAATTTTTTCCTGCCTTACAATGGTGAATTGTTGGAAATGGAAATGGTTCGTTCCGAAATTTTTACCGAAGATTTCATGGTGACGACTTCCGAAACGCCCAGCCAAGCCGTGAAATTTGAACACGGTGCACATTATCGCGGCATTTTGGTGGGCGAAAATAATTCACTCGTGGCCGTTAGTTTTTTCCCGGACGGGGAAATGATGGGCATTATTTCAAATTCTGCATTTGGAAATTTGGTGCTTGGAAAATTGGATATTCGTGAAAATCGCATGAATTACATTCTTTATGCCGATAAAGATTTGAAAGCACAAATGCCTGGCGATTGCCACACGCCTGAAAATGATGGCTTGAAATTGCCGCCCGGCGTTCAATCCACGGCTCCGACGGTGGCTGGATGTGTAAAAATTTATCTCGAAGCAGATTATGAATTATTTCAAAACAAAGTCACGGTGCAGGCAACGGTGAACTATCTCGCCGGTGTTTTTAACCAAGTTGCGACTTTGTACGCCAACGAACAAATCACTTTCAACCTTTCCCAACTTTTCGTTTGGACAACAGCCGATACGTATTCGACGACGAGTGCGAGCACGGTTTTGAGCCAATTTGTGGCAGGTCGGCCTTCTTTTAATGGAAATATTGCCCACCTCACGGGTCTCGGCGGCTCGAATTTGGGCGGCATCGGATATGTGGATGTGCTTTGTTTTACTGGATACAACTATTCTTACGGCCAAATCACTGCATCGTATTCGACGGTTCCGACCTATTCTTGGACGGTGGAAGTGATGACCCACGAAATCGGACATAATTTGGGTTCGAACCACACGCACTGGTGCGGCTGGACGGGCGGCGCGCTCGACAATTGTTACACCACCGAAGGCGGTTGCGCGGCTGGCCCTGCTCCGACGAACGGCGGTACGATTATGAGTTATTGCCACCTCGTTTCGGCGGGCATCAATTTTTCAAATGGATTTGGGTCGCTGCCGGGCAATTTGATCCGCACAAAAGTTAGTGCGGCGACTTGCCTTGCGGCTACTTGCCCAACACAGGCTTGCACGGCACCTTCGGCGTTGACTTTGAGCAATGTTACAAGCACTGGCGCGACCATTGCTTGGACGGCGGTGACGGGTGCGACGAGTTATACTTTGAGATATCGAGTGGTTGGCGCGGCTTCGTGGACGACTTTAACAAATTCGGTCAGCCCAAAAGTTTTGACCGGATTGACTGCTGGCGCCAAATATGAAGTGACGATTTGCACCAATTGCTCGGCTGGTTCCTCGGATTTTGTGAACGGCATCATTTTCAATACCACCGGCACGGCAACTTGCGCTGCTCCGACAAGCGTCACAGCAAGTGCAATCACGAGCAGCACGGCCACGGCAAGTTGGGCGGCGGTTTCGGGGGCGGCGAGTTATGGCGTTTCGATAAAATTGACTTCTTCATCAACTTGGGGAACGCCAACCACGACCACCACGACTTCGGTAAATTTGTCTGGCCTCACGGCATCAACGAGTTACGATGTTCGGGTGCAAACGACTTGCACGAACAGTATTCTTTCAAGTTATACCCAAACCACTTTTGTAACTTCAGCAGCAGCAGTGGGCTGCGGGGTGCCGACAAATTTGGCTTCGTCTGCGGTGGCATCAACGACTGCCACTTTGAGTTGGACGGCAGTTTCGGGAGCAACTTCGTATCAACTTTCTTATAAAAAATCAACGACCTCAACTTGGACGACAACCACCAATTCGAGCACGACTTCTCGAAATTTGACGGGTTTGACGGCTTCGACGCTTTACAATGTGCGTGTTTTGGCGGTTTGTTCGAGTGGAAATTCGGCGTATGCGACCCTTGATTTTACCACGACCGCTGCGGCAACTTGCGGGGTGCCGACAAATTTGGCCTCGTCTGCGGTGACATCAACGACTGCCACTTTGAGTTGGACGGCAGTTACGGGAGCAACTTCGTATCAACTTTCTTACAAAAAATCAACGACCTCAACTTGGACTTCGACGACCAATTCGAGCACGACTTCTCGAAATTTGACAGGTTTGACGGCCTCGACGCTTTACAATGTGCGCGTTTTGGCGGTTTGTTCGAATGGAAATTCGGCGTATGCGACCCTTAATTTTACGACGACAGCTGCTGCGACTTGCCCTGTACCGACCAATGTGGCAGCGAGCAACATCACAAACACAGGAGCACTTATTTCTTGGACGGCTGCATCGGGCGCGGTTTCGTACAAATTGAAATACAAGAAAAATTCCGCAACAAATTGGAGCACGGAAGCAACAGTGAGTGGGCTGAATTATACATTGGCTGGCCTCACCAAAAACGTGCTTTACAATGTTCAAGTGAGAACGCTGTGTGCCGGGACTGTTTATTCTACTGCTGTTCAAGTCAATTTCACGACCACTAATTTGAAGCCGCAAAACATGCCAATCAGTGGAAATTCAGATGAAAATGGCGTTGAAAACGTGGTCATTGAAGATACCGAAGTGGCCATCCCACAACCTGCGGTGATGAATTTTTACAAAGCGACCGATGCAATTGAAATCAACCTGACACCAAATCCAGCATCAGAATTCGTAAAAATCGAACTCAATTTTGAGCAAGAAAAATCAGTTTCAGTGGAAGTGATGGATGTGTTGGGCAAGCGAATGATGAAAGAATTTGCCGAAGGCCAAAATCTGGAAATCCAACTGGCGATCAACGAACTCCGGGAAGGTGTTTATTTTGTCCGGGTTTCTGAAAATGGAAAAATTTTAGGAGTACGACGTTTGGTTAAGAAATAGTTTTTATGAACTATGAACTATGAACTATGAACTATGAACTATGAACTATGAACTATGAACTATGAACTATGAACTATGAACTATGAACACATTGC
>JANNMS010000162.1:0-11638 GCA_031398055.1 Saprospirales bacterium
TTTTAATAAAACGCACTTCGATTTTCTACCTAAATGCCAACCCTACGGGTTTTTGAAATTTTAATGCGTTTGACCTGATCCAAAATCGTAAATCTGAAAAATCTAAATTCGTAAATCTAAAATCGTAAATCGAAAAATGGTAAAAACTTACGCACATCTCAATTTGGATTATTTGGAGATGATGACCGGCGGCGATGCCGAAATGCGCGAAACGATGTTGGGGATGATTCGCGAGGAATTGCCCACTGAAATCGGGAAAATGGGGTCACTCGTCGCGTCCAAAAATTGGAACGAATTGAAAGAAGTCAGCCACAAAATGAAATCCACTTTGGCTTTCGTCGGCAACGACAAAATGACGCTGGCGAACCGCGAAATCGAAGGTATTTGCAAAAATATGGATGGTTTGGATGACCTCGCGGGGCTGGTTTTGAAGTTGGAAAATGAACTGCCCGCGGTGAAGGCGGAATTGGCGAAGGCTTGATTTTAAAAAAAAGTAAAGAGAGGTTTAGGAAGTTCAGGCAACGCAAGATTTGTCAACTTTTCAAAAGTTGACAAATCTTTTGCATTTCAAAACCTTTCGCGCGAAAGAGAGTATCTCCAAAAAAAGCGGGAAACATGGCCATTCAGTACCGGGAGCATGATAGTTTTTGGCCATTAAAAAAGAGTTTAGATTGTTCCTTTTAAAATTTTCTACTTTTGCAAAAAAAATTATGTTAGAAAATTATTCTGTAATTGATTTGTTTTGTGGGGTTGGAGGACTTACGCACGGTCTTTTATCAGCAAAACTTAACGTTATTGCAGGAATAGACTTTGACAAAACTTGTAAATATGCTTTTGAAGCAAACAACAAAGGAGCAAAATTTCATGCTATTGATATTTTTCAACTGACACCAGAACAATTATCCCAATTCTTTCCACCAAATAAGAAGAAGATATTAGTTGGTTGTGCACCTTGTCAGCCGTTTTCATTGTATAACAAAAAAAGATCAATGCCTGACGAAATAACAAAGGATAATAAATGGAAATTGTTGGAAAAATTTGCTGAATTAATTGTTGCTACACAGCCCGAAATAATCTCGATGGAGAATGTTCTTTCTTTAAAGATTTTTAAGAATGGGGAAGTCCTAAATGGTTTTGTACAGAAATTAGAAGACCAAAATTACAAAATCTCTGTTTTTGAAGTGAATGCCCAAAACTATGGAGTCCCTCAAAGACGAAAGCGCTTGATTCTATTTGGGACTAAAAACAAAGTCAAAATTGAATTGATTCCCCCAACTCACAAAGAAAGTATCAATACAGTTCGAAATGCATTAAAAGGACTGCCAAAATTGAATAGCGGGGAAATTTGCAGTTCCGATTCATTGCATAGGTCACGAAACTTAGGAGAACTTAATTTGAAAAGGATAAAGGCAACCCGAGAAGGTGGGTTTTGGCGGGAATGGCCAGACGAATTAAAATTAGATTGCCATAAAAAAAATAGTGGTACATCTTTCCGAAGTGTTTATGGCCGAATGAGTTGGGATGATGTTGCTCCAACAATTACAACGTATTGTATCGGCTTAGGGAATGGCAGGTTCGGCCACCCAGAAGAAGACCGCGCAATTACACTCCGGGAAGCAGCAATATTTCAAGATTTTCCAAGAACGTACGATTTCATTGATCCCAATGCCAAGTTCTCGGCAGGTGCATTGGCTCGACAAATTGGAAATGCGGTTCCTGTTGGATTGGGTAGGGTAATTGGAGAAAGCATCAAAAACCACATAATAGAAAATGGCAGCCACTAAAAAAACACTTAAATGGAGTTTTGATGTAAACACTTTTCGTTTACTTGGCCGGGACTTAATTACCGACCGCATCACCGCATTATTTGAATTGGTCAAAAATTCCTATGATGCGAATGCTCAAAATGTTTCGATTCAGTTTTTTCATATTGGAAATAGGCACGACGAAAGTAAAATTATCATTAAGGATGATGGGTTGGGAATGTCACTGACTGATATTGAAACGAAATGGATGGTAATTGGGGCAAACAGCAAACGAAAGGAGCATTATTCGCCAGACCCGTACAAACGAAGATATATCGGCGAAAAAGGCATTGGGCGTTTTGCAGTAGATAAATTAGGGCAATATGTTCGGGTTAGAACAAAGCAAAAAAACGATTCCAAAGAGTTAGTGGTAACTATTAATTGGCAAACCTATCAAGATTTGGCAGAGCAACAAACCACCCTAAAATTGTTTACCGATATTGAAAACGAATATGAATTTGTTGAACCAACATTTGGAGAGGGGACAATTTTGGAAATTATACTGCCACGTGATTTATGGACACTTGAAGATATAGAAAGAGCAGAAAAAGAATTATCTAGGTTGGTATCACCCTTTCATAAAGCCAAATACCCATTCAACATTTCCATTCTCGCACCTGAATATGAACCTTATGGGGTTTCAAAATTGGTTACATCCAAAGAAAAAGAATTTGCATCCCACCAATTTGAATTGTCATACGATTTAAATTTAGACTTACAAGAATCCCTGTTTTTTGATAAAACCCAGCAAAAGCTTCTTATTAAAAACATTGAAAAGCCGAGTTTTGGGCTGATTAAATTTTATCTGTATTACTTTGATGAAAATGCAAAAAACCGGTTTCAAACCCATTACAGAGGAACTTCTGTAAATATCGATGGCGTAAAGATTTATAGGGATGGCATTTTAACAACGCCTTTTGCTGAATACGAGGCTGATGATGCAAAACGCCGCGATGTTTTGGGCATCAATAAAAGAAGATGGCGCGCAACATTTGATAGGTTAGGAACACGCGATATTATAGGTTTTATTGAAATCACTCGGGAAGGAAACCCCCAGATAATTGATGCCACCAACCGTCAAGACTTCTTATCCACGCCGGAACTTAGTGATTTAAAAGATTTCATTTATGAACAATTGGATACTTTTATGAAGACTTATAAAGTTGAGCGGGAAGAAAAGAAGCAGGAGCGGCTGGGTGTTTTTGAGGAATCCGAAAAAATATTGAAAGATATTCAGAAAGAATTTAAAAAATTGGGGAATTCAAAAACAAATGAAAAACAAACAGCCGTTATAAAGACCATCGCAGAAAAGGTGGAGTTGTTGCAAGGAGGGTTTGATGCAATTAGTACTGTTTATCAAGATACACAGAAAGAAGAAAAGAGAAAAGAGAAGGTCTATTTCAGTTTAATGTCATTATCACTTTTCGCAGCAAATGTTTCACACGCAGTTCGGACAACGATTTATTCGATAAAAGACGATGCTCAATTTATCAGCGAAGAACCGTATAATCCTGAAAATGAAATTCTATTTAAAAAATTTGCGCAACGTATTCACAGGGAAATTCAGCGATTGCTGAAAGTTGTGGATTTTATGCTGAAATATGCAAGAACAGACTTGCCTTCTGAATATTTCAATATAAAGGAACTGATTGAGAATGTTTTTGATGCACATGAAACCATCCTTAATCAAAAAAACATTGTTGTTGAATTGAATATTGAACCAAATTTGTCCCTTTTTGGAAATAAAGTGTTTTTTCAGGACACCATTACCAATTTAATTAGCAACTCAATAAAAGCAATTGAAGGCAATTTTGACAAAAAAATAAAATGCACAGCAAAAGCACAAAAGGATGAAATGGTAATTCTTTTTTCAGACAATGGAATAGGAATTCCAGTAAAAAACAGGGAGAAAGTGTTTGACTTTAACTTTACAACTACTGCGGAGCAAGGTGGTGCGGGAGTAGGACTTTATGCTGTTAAAACAAACTTGGAAACAATGAAAGGGATGGTTGAGGTAATTGAAAATGAATTCCAACCTACCGGAACCACGATTTGCATTACGATTCCTTTTGAAAAATAAAAGATGAATAAATTTCCAATTCAAATAATAATAATTGATGACGATCCTGAAATGGAGTCTCGCCCGCTTTACAAAAAACTTGTTAATAAGTACGGCAAGGAAAACCTTGTGTGGATAGACGAACCGAAAGAAGGGTTGGAATATGTAAAAAACAGTCTTACTAAAATGACAATTGTTATTTTAGATTATGACTTTGGAAGTAGTAAGTTTAATGGAGTTAACCTTTTTCAGGAGTTGCAGAAAGAGTCATCGTTGCTTTACATTATCTTAAATACGGCAAAAGGTGTTGATGATATTTCAAAAAGCGAATTGAAGGTTTTAATAAACAATCATTTGATGGGGCTGGTAGATAAAGCAATTGACGGCTACAATGAAACATTGAATCATGTTGAAAAGGCAATTGCTTTTTTAAATTTTCGAGTGGATAGCGTTTTGGAACAATGGATTTTACGCCATGAACAATTTAAACAAGAAACACCTTTCATAAAAGATGTTGATGGTAAAATTTACAAACTCAAAGATGTCCTGTCAGAAATTAGAAAAGATACGCCTTTTGGAAAAAAGATAGTTAGTAAAATTATAAGCACCGCAATTACAATTCTTCAAGGAGACATTGATAAACAAGAAAACCAAACTTAAATTTCATGTTAAACCTGCTCGTAACTTTCGATCATAATGACCAAACCAGAGGAGAATATTTTTTAGCAAGTCAAGCAGATCTTGTTTCAAAAATTGCAAACATTGATCTTGTTTTCCCAAAATTGTTAAATTCGATAAGTTGCCAAGATAATTCAATTGATTATTACATTCGGCAATATAACGGCAACAAATTTGTATTCATTGGTTATCTTCATGGAAGTGAAGATGCCTTGTTTATTAGGGAAGTAGAATATGTTAATTTATCCAATGCCTACCTTTTCAGTCAGTCCTTGTTCTATGCGTGTAGTTGCTATGCTGCCAAGAATTTAGGAAATATTTTATTGCAAAATGGGTGTCGTGTATTTTTAGGATTTAGTGCGAAAATTACAACTTGTACCAATGAAATTGAACCGATTTTTTATGAATGCGAGAATGCATTTATTTCGCATTTTTTGACATCCGACAATACGATTCAAAATTGCCTAAAATTCATGTACGACAAGTATCAAGAAAGAATACGTTTTTTGGTAAGCAACTCATTTGGCTTCGATGCCTCCATTTTGGAAGAAAACCTCAGTGCATTTGAAATTTTATGCAACAAAGAAGACTTGGAACTTACAAGGCGTGATTTTTTTTCTTAAATTGATAAAAAACACCCCGGAGTCGAAAAACAGTTTTTCAATCGTTTTTCCCTTTCAAAAATCCGTCCCCAACGACAAATGCCAAACCGGATCCTGCACCACCCGCGTCTCGATTCCCCAACCATAATTGAACCGCACGAACATCCCAAAAAGAGTCATCCGAACGCCCGCGCCGTAGCCCGCCACGAGCGGGTCGCGGAAATAATTGACCTTCACCGCGACCGTCGGCGGGTTGTATAAATACACGGTATTCAATGGATTGTCGCCAGAATACGGGTTTTTTCCTTGCCAAGCCGTGCCCGCATCAAAAAATCCGACGAGTTGAAAATTGCGCCAAAAGCTGCCGAGCGTCGGTTTTTTTGAAAAATATTTGAAAATCGGCACGCGCACCTCGCTGTTCCACAAGGCAAAAGAATTGCCGTTTCGGATGTTCCGGGTGAATCCGCGCAGGTGTGGGGCGAGGGTTTGGAATGCAAAATTGCCGTTTTGCGGAATCGGGATTTTGTTGTTGAAACGTGGGATGATTTCGTTTTCCTCGCCGCCCAAAAAATACAGGATCCGCTCCGAGCCAAAAGTCGTGGCCGCCGAAACGCGCATCGCCAAAATGCTCCGCCGGTCGAGCCGCAAATAATGCCTCGCATCCAGCCCGACGACCGTCATAAAACCGGCGTTAAATTTCACATCCCACTTCGGTTGGGTGTTGAACTCGAATTTTTTCACCGCCTCGACCCAAATTTTCGCCCGCGTCCCGGTCATCAAATTCAAATCCAACTGCACCGAATTATCATAAACCGCCGACAATTTCACGCCCAGCCGCTGCTCTTTAAAATCGGGCGTTTCCAGCGAAACCGGGTCGGTCGAAAGCAGCCGCGCCACGTCCTGCCGCACCGTCCCGACCGCCCGCAGGCTGAAAAAATGGTCGAACGGGTACCGCAATTCATATTGCCCCAAAAAAGTATTGTTCCGAATCCGTTGGTTGTTGCCCGCGTCGTTGACCAAAGTTTTTCTGTACAGCGCAATTCCTTTGTCAACTCGTCTTTTTTTGTTGTCAAAAAAGGCATAATACTCCGCGCCGTTGAAAGTCACGGGCAGCCGCGCCCCGATTTCGAGAACATAATCTTCCATCAAATCCTTAAAATTGGCCTTCGCCAGCAAGCCAACGGGCTGCGGATTGAGTTCCTGCGGCGTCCCGGAATACGAATCGAGGCCATCAAAAAGCAAGGAATTGTCCATCGTCGTCGAAAAATAATCCGTCCGAAATTTCAAACGATAACCAATTATCCGCGACTGATTGAACTTCAAAACGCCCGGTTTTTCTTCCGGCAGGCCGATTTTTTTGGCATCCGGCTGAACCCGAATCACTTCCATTGTTTGAAAATCATCGTCCTGCGTTTCATTTTGGCGTTCAATTTTGGCGGGTTTTTCTTTTTCGGTCGGTTTAGAATTTGGGGTGGTTTGCGACCATCGTTCGGGCATTTGAAAATTCCAACCGGGCAAAATCACGGTCGCCGTGTCCTGTTTTTCGGAAAATTTTTCGCCCAGGTTTGGGTCTGGTTTTGAAACCAAAGTATCGGCAGAATTTTGATTTTTTTGAACAGGAATCGCCAAACCGAGGTCGCGCAACATCAATTCTCGAAACCGCGTCAACTTGTTCGGCTGCGCGTTTTTGGGCTGGATTTTTGAAAGATAAATGCCGCTGCGGTCATTTCTAAAAATCAATTCCGCCAATTTTCCAGTCCTCGCCGACGTGTGCATTTCCAATAAATTTCTATCAAAATTGGTCTGATTGTAGGTAAAAGCACGGCGTTTCAGCACAGGTTCGATGCGAAAACTGTCAATTTGCGTCGAGTCAATATTTTTCAAAACCGAATCCACCGGCGGCAAAAGTGCCAACGCCCGTGACAATTTCCACTCGCCCGGCATCTCCGGGACGAGTGCTCGAACCTCCGCCCCGTCTTTCAAAAAGAACCTTTTTTGGTAAAAAGCGGTGTACGTTTCAAGGAAACCGGACTGCCGATTGGCGATGCCATTTTCGTTGGAAATAAAACTGAAAAACGCAGAATCCACCGCCGCAGGGTGCCGTTCGTCGGCGTTCGGCGTGTTCGAAATCCGAATCAATTCTGGGTTGCGCGTCGTCAAATCGTAGTAAAAAACATCAAAATGGGTGAGCGGTAAAACAGTGTCTAGCCGCTGCGGCGAAAGCGTGTCAGACAACCGATTTGATGAAAAAAGCAGCCCCGGTTTGTTGTCCAAATGCACGACCGTCGCATCCAAATCATCCCAAAAATCTTGGGTCAACCGCTCGTCCGAACTCGTCACGGTGTGGTACAAAAACAGGTCGGAAAACCCGTGTTGCGCCGCCGAGAAAACCAAATCCGACGGATTGACAAAATCCATCGAATACAACCTTTGAAAATCGGCGGTGAAAATGAAATGCTGTTTTTTTCTCAGGTTTTCGGTCTCCAAAATCGTCATCCGGATCACGTCGCGGCGTTCGTATGCAACCGCAATGTGTTGATTGTCAGGACTCCACGCCACCAACGGATAATTTAAATCGGTGGCCTGCAAAGCATCGCGGCTGCCACCTTTCATCACCAATTTTCTTTTTCCAGTCTCCAAATCGGCCATCCAAACCCGCCATTTTCCGATGTCGTTCGTCGCCCAGGCAATCCGCCGACCGTCCGGGCTGATTTTGACTTGCGAAACGGGCAGGCGTTTTTTATTTTTGAAAGTAAAAATGTCTGCTTTTTCGGGCGATTTCATGCCCTGCGTTTCGTCGCGGTAGCGTTTTTGAAAATAATCCATCAAACCCTCGCCCGTTTTTTTGTAGCCATTTCCCAAAACGTACAAAAAACCTTGGTCAACCGAGCGGTTGATGCGGGTGAGGTACAGTAAATTTGATATCGTGCCTTTTCCAAAATGCAGTCCAACATAATACCAAAATGCGCGCCCGGCCAATCTTGGTTGTTCTTTTGCTAATTTATCAAAAGTTTTGAACTTGCCGGAAAGCAACAAATCGCGCAGTTTGTCGTCGGCTTCCTCGTTCCAGTTTTCCCCGGCGTAGGCCGCGAGACCTTCGGTAAACCAGCCGGGCAGGTTCAAAAGCACTGCATTTTGGACGATTTCCTGCAAATTCGAGCCGTAAAGCATGGCATTTATTATCACGGCGGCCATGCCTTCGCGGATTTGGGCGCGGAGATGGAGGTGGTTTCCGTCAAAAAAAGCGAAGATTTTGTTGCCCACGACTTTGGTCTGACCCGTCCGCGAGAGGAAAAGTTCGTCCGTCCCGATGTTCGATTGTTTCAAATCGGTGAGGTCGGAAAAAACGATGACCTCAATTTTTTCCGTCAACGGATATTCCAAAAGTTGTTGGACTTCGGCGAGGTCGAACTCGGCCATTTGCAGGCTGGCCTGCCCCACATTTCGTGCCGCGCCGTACCAATATGTCGTGAAATTGGGCGATTCGTAGTACAACCAATCGTCAAATTGGCGGTGGTATTGAACCCGGTTTTTTCCAAAAGCGGTCTGGATGGTTTGGGAAAAAGCGAAAATTGGCAGCGCGGCGAACAGCAGCACGGCCATTTTTTTTATCGAAAAAAAGGAAAATTTTTGGCGCATGGAATAGCATTTTTTAGTTGTGTGGGGTGAAAAAATGGTGAAATCAGAGATTCAATTCGCCACCAATTTCAAATCCGCGTGAATCTTAAATTCAAAAAGCAGTTCGCGGAGTTGTTCAAGGAAGCCCTCGCGTTGGCGTTCAAATTGTTTGACCATGCCGGATTGCTCGTGTTTTTGGTGCTGCTCAATCATAAAATTGACCTTTTGGATTTGGCTTAGCACCCCAATTATTGGAGCGGAATTGAAAGGAATGATATAATTTTCCATAAAAATTTAAGCAATTTTGAGTTCGATAAAGCCTTTTTCTAATTGATTCCCGACGGAATCGCAAGGCGTGTGGCCATAAATTTCTGCCCAATAAACTTGGTTCATTTCATTGAAAAATCGGAGTTTGTGGTTTTCGGGGTATTCAATTCCATAAAAAACATCCAAACCCAATCGGCTTTTTATGTTTTTTGTAAAAAAATGATTGTCGAGAATTTCCATTTTGCTTTCTGCAAATTTCAAATCCAACCAAAAAACAGCATCTAAGTCTCGTGGGTCAATTTTCAGGCTGACAAAACTTCCGTCAACCCAAACCGAAAACTGAGGAGCAACTTCGCGTTGAATCTTTTTTGAAAATTCTTTGAAATTTTCCCACAACCGTTTTCTCGTGTTCGAGATTTTGAATTTATCAACGAAATGCGATTCAAAAGTAGGGATATCAAGGACTGTTTTTTGTGGTGGCTGTAAATTTCCCCGCTTGTCAAAACTTAGCATTATCCGAGTGTTTTTAAAAGAAGTGGGGTAAAAATGGGGTGTTTCGAGGGATAAAAAACGAAAAGTAGTGTAGTTTTGTCCAAAGTTTTTAAAAGTTTAAACGAAAAACATGGTTGCCGACCCATACCCATTTTCAAATCACAACCTGAACAAACTGTATTTTTTCGATAGCCACGGGAAAAAAGTGGTAACGAAAGCAGTGCAATTCACGCTTGCCAAACACGGGAGATACAATTTGGGATTGGCAGATGTAATAATCGGAAGGCTAGATTTTCAACAGTTAACCGAAAATGGGGAATCGTGGAAAGTTTTCTTGACTGTTGCGGCAATTGCTATTCGATTCACGGAATTTTATCCTAATGCCGATGTTTTGATTCGAGCGTATGGCGAAAAAAGGCTGCAACTTTATAACCGAATTTTTGAACGCCGCCGAACTCAAATTGAAACACTTTTTGAAATTTTTGGGTTTCTTGATTACGAGGCCAATATCTTTGAACCGTTTCAAGATGATAAAAAATACGAAGCATTTTTTGTTCGTCGTAAACTAAAATAAGATTTGAACATGACTACCACCATTGATAATCGCACCACTTATTTGCAGGAAGGCACCATTGATGCTTCCAATAAACACCTTTTTTCTCCCGGAATTCAGGCGGCTTACGAATTTTTTGAAGTTTACGGCTTCGATACGCCCATCAATCCAATAAAACATGGCGAAGGCGTTCGTTGGGCGATGCGTCATGTTTGGCAGCCTAAAATAGTTGAAATGAAAAAAACCAATTCGGAATTGGTTTTCAAAGATGTTGTCGTGGCGATGCTGGCTGATTTGGAACAACCTGAATATTGGTCAGATGACAACGTGATTGATTTGGTTTTGTGGGCAAAAAAAGTCTGGCAAGCAGCCTGACCATATTATTTTTTCAAAAAACCTCGAAATTTTCCACCCCACTTTTGAACCACAGCATTACATTGGCAGCACGCTTTGGCAAAAAACCGGCTCGCCAACCGCTCTATTTTTGACCCATTCTCACCGGAAAAAAACCTGTTCTCCACACTTTTACTTTCCCCTCGCTCCGTAAAAAACATACAAGAAGGCTGAATAATCAGGACGATTTCGCAACTGCATTTGGCAGTGGCGGTGGGTAAGTTTTTTGCCATTCCCCGATTTTGAAATTAACTTCATCTCTATTTTTTCACCATTTAACTCCTTTTTTTATGGACGTTTTCTCTCTCTCTCTCTCTCTAACCCTCGCGCGAGGCGGGCAAGGCTGACGGTGGTCGGCTTTTTTATTTTTGGGCTTTGTTTGATTCGGTCGGTGGGGGCGGCGGGGCAGTGCCCGCTTTCAGGCAGTCGTCAACTTCAAACACAAGCGGATGTCACGGCTTTGGTTAATGACTTAAACACAAATTCCTGCCATGAATTGGACGGCACACTCGAAATCGGACCGAGTACAGGTTTGGACATTTCTTCACTTTCTGTTCTGCATTCAATTACAGGAGATTTGTACATCCATAGTAATGACGGCATGTCAAGTGCCAGTGGGCTGAATAACCTTACATTCGTCGGAAACAGTATTTTCATTCAAAACAACCCTAATTTAATCTCCATCAACCTTACGGGCGTAACTTCTGGCAGCAACTTGAACCATTTTTTTGTTTATGAAAACACAGTGCTGCAAACTTTGAACGCGCCTGTGGATGTCAATATCAGCATGATGACCGGGACTTTCCAATTGCGCTCGAATCCTGCCTTAGAAATTTTCACCGGACTTTCTGGGCTGGTTCATATTGATGGGGGTTTTGAGTTTGACAATACACAAGTTGCTGCCATGCCCAGTTTTCCATTGTTGGATTATATTGGTGGCAACTTGCAAATTCAGGACAATCCCAATCCGACAAGTCTTGCTATGCCGAATTTAGCAACTGGCATGTTCGTTGGGTACAGCATTTTTTTAAATAATAATTCTGCTATAACCGAATATAATTTAATGGGCGTGACTTCTGGTAGTGCCTTGGAACATTTTTTTGTATACGAAAACACAGCCCTGCAAACTTTGAACGCGCCAGCGGATGTCAATATCACCACCATGACCGGG
>JANNMS010000209.1:0-3236 GCA_031398055.1 Saprospirales bacterium
ACCAATCATCCAATAAACCAGTCAACCAATGTCAATTCTGTACTTGATTCCCGTCCCGATTTCCGAAAACGCGCTCCACACTTTGCCAAATCATACCGTCGAAATCGCCCGTAATTTGGATTTTTTCATCGTCGAACGGGCAAAAACGGCGCGTCATTTTATCAAATCCATCGTTCCGAAAAAGCCAATCCAGGAAATGATTTTCCATGAAATTGGAGAGAAAAAAGAAGATTTTGCGGAAGCCGAAAAAATTTTTCGCGCGGCAATTTTGCAGGGAAAATCGGTCGGTTTGTTGTCCGAAGCAGGTTGTCCGGGCGTGGCCGACCCCGGCGCGAACCTTGTTTTGCTGGCGCATCAAATGGGCGTGAAAGTGCAGCCGCTCGTCGGGCCCTCGTCCCTACTTTTGGCTTTGATGGCTTCGGGGATGAATGGGCAGACGTTTACTTTTCACGGCTATCTTTCGCCAAAACGGATTGAATTGGCGACCGATTTGCGGCGGATCGAACAACTTTCGGAGCGAAACAATCGGCAAACCCAGTTTTTTATCGAAACACCGTACCGGAGTCAGATGGTTTTTGAAACTGCTTTGACGGCTTTGAAACAGACGACGCTTTTTGGGGTGGCGCAAGATTTGACGGGGGCTGCGGAACTGGTTCGAACTTTGCCGATTTCGGCTTGGAAAAAATTGGAAAAATTTGAATTGCAAAAATTCCCAGCGGTTTTTTTAGTGACTCACGGCTAATATTTTAGAAATTTTTAAAAATTCCGAAATATTAATTCAATCAACAAATCAGTAAAAAATGTCCTTTCCCAACTGGTTTTTCCCAAAATTCGCCCTCGGCACATCGCACGGCAAGTTCACCGAACTGAAAGCCAAACGCATCCTCACGACGATTGACCAATTGGAAAACCGAATCGGAGAGCGGTTTCCGGAAAGCGGTTTGCGGCAGGTTTGTGTGGAATTCCGGCACCTCGCGGTCGAAAGCGAACAGTTGGCCGTGCGACTTGCGCGACCGATTTGGCCGGTTCGGTTGGTGGCGGGCGCGGCGGTTTTGTTGTTGATTTTTGTGGTTTTCACGGTGACGCAGATGATTTTTCAATTTCAAAAAGCATCTGCCACCGAAATTTCGTTGACCGAATTTTTTCAAGGATTGGAAGCGGCGACGAGCGAACTGGTTTTTTTGTCGCTGGCCGTATTTTTTTTCACTGGCCTCGAAACGCGGCTGAAACGGCAAGTTGCTTTGAAAGCCCTGCACCGCCTCCGAAGCATTGCTCACGTCGTGGACATGCACCAATTGACAAAAGACCCGGCGTTTTTGCTGGGCAATGTTTTGGAAAATGAAAAGGAAACGGAAGCCTCACCCGTGCGCAGTTTTTCCACTTTTGAATTGTCGAGGTATCTCGATTATTGCTCAGAGCTGCTTTCGTTGATGTCCAAAATTGCTGCTTTTTTTGCCCAAAATATGGACGACCCCGTCATTTTGTCAGCGGTGAACGACCTCGAAAATTTGACGCAGGGCTTGTCCGGGAAAATTTGGCAGAAGATTATGATTTTGGATTTGGCGGTTGAAAATTGAAATTCGGCGGTGAGATTTTGAAAATTCGAGGAAAATCTTTCAGAGATATCGATTAAAAATTGGTTTTGTCCAATTTTAAATTTCGATGTTTTCAATTTTTGACAAATGTTTCTCGTTGTTTGTCACCATTTTCAAACCAATTTGGACGGCGGCCGAACCAATTAACAACAAAATCAGGGATGATTTCACCTGCCAAACGAAGCCGTGCTTTTTCCAAGGCAAACCGGTCAATCGCTTCTGAAATTGGAATTATTTGCAGGTGTTTGAGAAAATTTTCGAGTCGGTTGCGTTTTTCAACGATGATGTCGGGAGTCGAACAGGCCACACCAAATTTCAACTCGGCAACCGTAATTTCTGAAACGAAACAGTTTTCCGCGCCGACATCCATGATTTTTTCACCAATATTAAAACGACCTTTTAGCCAAAAAACGATGATATTGGTATCGAGTAGGAATTTCATAGCATTTCAGTTTGACGACCCAAAGTTCTCGAACCTTCCATAATTGCAATTAAATTTTCCGCAGTTTCTGGAAAATCCTTCCAACTTCCCGAAAACTGAAAAACCCAATGGTCGGTGGTGGGAGTCTCGGTTTTTTGGTTGTTTTTTACAGCGGAAGCAGCCGTTTTTTGCAAAGATTTTACAAGTAACTCGATGAGTGACAATTTTTCATTGGCATTTAAATCTTTGAGTAACAGCCAATACGCGTTCAAATTTGAGGAAAAATCCATGTTGAATTCAAATATTGATGAGCAGCAAAATTATTCATTTTTCTAAAAAAATCAGTGAAACCTCTCCCCTCTTTTTTTCCGCAAATTGATTGAATCCGTCTACTTTTGCCACTTATTTCGGTGGCGGCTGGAAAGTTTGTGGCCAAAACATACCCAAATTTTAAACTTTGGGAAAATTGCGAGCGACATTTTTTCTTCCGCGTTTTTATTTTTTAACCAAAAACTTAGTTTAGAAATGTCAAACGAACCTAACGTCAGATACAACGACGAAGAATTGTTGGAATTCAAAACTTTGATTGATGAGAAAATTGTTCAGGCAGATGAAGATCTGAATTTTACGCGCCAGCAAATCCGCGAATTGAGCGAAAACGGATTTCACCAGCAGGGCGGCGATTGGTACGACGACACATCGGCGCACACCGATTTGGAGATGTTGAACCGGATTGTCGTGCGGCAGGTGAAGCATATTCAGGATTTGAAAAATGCGCTGCACCGGATCGATAACAAAACTTATGGCATCTGCACAGTCACCGGCAATTTGATTGACAAAAATCGCCTGCGCGCCGTTCCGCACGCCACAAAATCGGTGGATGGAAAAAATATTGCCAACAAAGGCATGGAAAACCGGCCACAAACCGGAGGTGCTGATTCCCTCGAAGGTTTGAATAACCACGTAAATTCACCCGTCAAACCCGTCGGCGGCGGAAAAGTGCGGCTTCCCGGCGCAAAACGCGGCGGAAATTCGGAAGAATGGGAGCCAAATAATGAAAATATGGAGGACGCGGGATACCGGAATGAACTATGAACTATGAACTATGAACTATGAACTATGAACTATGAACTATGAACTATGAACTATGAACTATGAACTATGAACTATGAACTATGAACTATGAACTATGAACTATGAACTATGAACTATGAACTATG
>JANNMS010000214.1:0-32807 GCA_031398055.1 Saprospirales bacterium
AATCCCGAAGGGATTTTATGTTTTCAGGCGCGAGTTTTTACATAAAATCCCTTCGGGATTTCTCGTGCATGTCCATTTCAATTTCTATAAACATAGATTCCCTTCGGGAATGGATTTTAATGCGTTTGACCTGCCAAAAATCACTCCTTTTTGAGAACTTCGAAAATCGTCTAACTTTACCCCAAAATCTGTCAAAAATGGTAAATGTTTTCCGAAATCCAAGGCCATCCAACCCAATAACCAATAACCGATATCCAATCACCAACCCATGCAAGTAGTCATCCACGGCAAACATTTCAAAGAAAAAGACCAGCCCTTCGCGCAGGCCTTGCTCGATGCGCTGCACGAAAACGGCATCAATACTTTTATTTACACGCCGTATTTGGAAGCGATGAAGGATTTTGTGAAAATCCCCGGCGATTTTGCGCGGCTCGATGATTTCCGTGATTTCAAAGTGCACAAAATCGACGCGCTGATTTCGCTCGGCGGCGACGGCACAATGCTCCATGCCGTGACCCTCGTCCGAGATTCTGGGGTTCCGATGTTGGGCATCAATTTGGGTCGGATGGGTTTTTTGGCCTCAATTGGCAAAAATTTGATTGCCGATGCAGTCTCGAAAGTCCGGCGCGGCCAATATTTAATCGAAGAACGCGCCCTGCTTTTTTTGGAAAGCACGCCGCATATTTTTGGCGACATCCCATTTGCGATGAACGACGCGACGATTTTGAAACGCGACACGTCTTCGATGATTACGCTCCACACTTTTATCAACGGCGATTATCTCAATTCGTACTGGGCGGACGGCATCATCATCGCCACGCCGACGGGTTCGACGGGGTATTCGTTGAGTTGCGGGGGGCCGATTATTTTTCCGGATTCTAAAAATTTTGTCATCACGCCCGTCGCGCCGCACAATTTGAACGTGCGCCCGATTGTGATTGCCGACGACTCGGTGATTTCTTTTGAAATCGAGGGGCGGTCGGAAAATTTTATCTGCACTTTGGATTCGCGGTTCGAGTTGATTCACGCCGACCACCAGTTGGCGGTGCGAAAAAATGATTTCAATGTGCGACTGATTCGGCTGCACGATGCGACTTTTATGAACACGATTCGGGAGAAATTGGCTTGGGGGGCGGATGTGCGGAATTGAAAATTGGGTCTTTCTAAATTTTTCAAAAAGACAACATCCTTTTCATTTTTTCTAAAATTGTGTTGTTATTCCATGAATTTAGGCAAATTCATGGAATTGATTCCACGCATTTGCCTAAATTTGCAGAAAATGTAAAAAATGAAAATCATTCCGCGCATCATCGAGCAACGGCTTACCGAACGAATTCGAGCTGGAAAAGTCATCGCACTTTTTGGAGCGAGACGAACCGGCAAAACTTTTCTGCTCAAACAATTTCAACAAAAAAACACCGAACCGACTCTCTTTTTGAACGGCGAAGACTTCGATGTGCAAAGAAACCTGGCCAACCGGAGCGTTGCACATTACAAATCTTTGCTGGGAAATTGCCGATTGCTGATTGTGGACGAAGCCCAAAAAATACCCGAAATCGGTGCCATCCTGAAATTGATGGTGGACGAAATCGAGGATTTGAAAATCATTGCCACCGGTTCTTCAGCCTTCGACATGAACCGTCAGTTTGGCGAGCCGCTCACCGGGCGAAAAACCACGCTGCGACTTTTTCCAATCGCCGAAATGGAGTGGGCGGCGCACGAAAACGCCATCGAACAATCTGCCAACCTGCGCGAACGGTTGATTTTTGGCGGCTACCCCGAACTGGCGAACCTTTCGGGACGTGCCGAAAAAGCCGAATATCTCAGCGAAATGGTCAATAGTTACCTGCTCAAAGACATCCTTGAATTAGAGGGAATCCGTCATTCTGGCAAAATTGCCGACCTTTTGCGGCTCGTGGCCTATCAAGTCGGCAGCGAGGTGTCGCTCAGCGAACTGGCGCGGCAACTCGGCGTGGACGTGAAAACGGTGGACAAATACCTCGATTTGCTCGAACAGGTTTTTGTCATTTTCCGGGTTCGCGGGTTCAGTTTGAACCTCCGGAAAGAAATTGTGAAAAGCCCAAAGTTCTATTTTTACGACAACGGCATCCGAAATGCGGTGATTTCCAACCTCAACCCGCTCGAACTTCGCAACGACATCGGCACACTTTGGGAAAATTACATGGTCGCCGAGCGGTTGAAATTTCAACATTACACGGGCATGGTGGTCAATAATTTTTTCTGGCGAACCTACGACCAACAAGAAATTGACTGGGTGGAAGAACGCGAAGGCCAACTTTTTGCCTTCGAATTTAAATGGGCAAAAAAACAGGCAAAAGCACCGGTGGCATGGAAAAATTCTTATCCCGATTCCAGTTTTCATGTGATTCATTCGGAGAATTTTAGGGAGTTTGTGGTGCGTCCGGATGTACAGAATTGAAATCTGCACAGTTACTTTGCTATCCAAATCAAAAGAGAAAACATGGCAAATTCATCAAAAGACAACAACACGCTCGTCGTTTTGCTCAAAGAACCGAGCGATTGGAAAATCGTGCTGCAACATGGCATTTATCGGATTCGCGGTTCGCTTCGGTATCCGCCGCCCATTTTGACTGAAAAACGGGTCAAACTGATTGGTTTTTATTTGCCCGCCAATTTTGGAAAACATAAATTCAGTGTCCGTCATTTTGCCAAAGTTCGGAATATCAGCATGGCTCCCCGCCACGAATGTTTGCCGGACGAAACGAGAAATTTTAAAAGTGAACATTCCTATTATAAAATTGAAGTCGAAGACCCGCAGCCTTTGGAGGAGCCGATTGTCAGTTTGCGCGGGCGAAAGCACATGGTTTTGATTTCCACCACGGAAGAAAAGTTGCGCACCGCGAAAGAATTTAATTTTTTGTACAAAGGAAGTCAGTTGGAAGAGCAAATGTGGCAGGCACTTTTGGAACACAACATCTTCCCGGAACGAGAATTCCCAGTGCACACCCGCGACGAAAATTCTTACCTTTTGGACTTCGCCGTGTTTTGCAAAAAGAGAAATTTTGCCATCGAAATGGACGGCCCGCACCACCAAGCGACCCGTGATGCGGTGGTTTATGACCTCCGACGCGACAATCAATTGGGCATTGAAAATTGGGAAGTTTTCAGGTACGTCCCAGAAGACATCGCGCCGAAAAAAATCGAGCGGACGCTCCACCAAATCAGCGAAAAAATTGCAAGTCTGGGCGGTTTGGATACCGAAGGCGGGCTGCTGCCCAAAAAACCAAAAAATGAACCGTCGCAGCAATTGGCTCTTTTTCACGAGGAGCATTTGGATTTTTTGGCTTTGCGGCGGCGGGTGAAGGAGAAATATGAAAGGGGATGAATCTCTAAAGTTGCGTAACATTGCCTCAAATTATCATCCATCACCTCTTTCCCGTTTTCCAAAATGGCAAAATCCGACTCCGCCAAAGACAATGCCCGACGCGAACTTGAACGCCTCGTCAATATGTTCCACCGCGAAAAATCCACCTACAAACAAGCGAATTACAAAGAAGAAAACATTTCCATCATTTTTCTAAATCCGCTTTTCCGCGACGTGCTCGGTTGGGACATCGAAAATCGCCGCGACTTGCCTGACAGCGAAAAAGAGGTTGATTATCAAAGCAGTATGAAAGTCGAAGGCCGTTCGCTGCGCCCCGATTATCTTTTTTCGCTGCAAAAAGAAGCCCGGTTTTTCCTCGATGCCAAAGCCCCAAAAGTCAACATCGAACAGGAAAAAGACCCTGCTTTTCAAATCCGGCGGTACGGTTGGAACAAAAACCTGCCCGTCTCGGTCGTTTCCGATTTTGAAGAATTTGCCGTTTACGATTGCAAATACGAGCCAAAAAGTGGCCAACCTGCCCATTTTGCCCGCGTCGAATATTTGACTTACGACAAATATTTGGACACCGTCCCGTTCGATTTTATCTACGAACATTTCCACCGCGATGCCGTGCTGCGCGGCAGCCTCGAATCGCTCACCAAAACCAAACGGGATAAAATCGTCCCCGTCCCCGTTGACCGCCGATTCCTCGAAACGCTCGAAACCATGCGCCGCGACCTCGCCGTCGCGCTGCTTCGTTGCAACTCCAATCTCGGTGTCGCCGAACTGAATTACCTTGTCCAACAACTTTTGGACCGTATCATTTTCCTCCGCATTTGCGAAAGCAGGAACATCGAACCGAAGGATAAACTCTTCAAAATCACCAATTTAGACAACCAAAACAACTACGCCAACCTGCTCAAATATTTCAAAGAAGCCGACAAAAAATACAATTCCGGCCTCTTTGATTTCAAAACCGATACCCTCAGCACACAAATCCAATTGGACGACAGCGGCATCCAAAACCTCATCCATCCGCTTTATCCACCGTTTTCTTACTATGAATTTTCGGTGCTGCCGGTCGAAATCATCGGAAATGCCTACGAACAATTTCTCGGAAACGAAATCAGCATCCGGGGCAACCGAGTCCAAATCGAACAAAAACCGGAAGTCCGAAAAGCGGGCGGCGTGTATTATACCCCGCAGTACATCGTAAAATACATCGTCAAAAACACCGTCGGGCGGCTCATCGAAACCATCGCTGCCAGCACCCGCAAAAAACCAGCAACCATCGTCGAAGAAATCGGCCAACTCAAAATCTGCGACCCGTCCTGCGGTTCGGGGTCGTTTTTGCTCGGGGCGTTCCAGTTTTTGCTCGACTGGCACCGCGATTTTTACCTCAAATTGAAAAAATCGGGCAAACTCGATTCGGCTGGTTTTGCCCTCCCTCCGCTCACCCCGGACGGAAAACTCACCACCCGCGAGAAAAAACGGATACTCAACAACAACATTTACGGCGTTGACCTCGACGAACGCGCCGTCGAAATCTCCAAACTCAGCCTCCTTTTGAAAACCCTCGAAGACGAAACCCCCGAAACCATCGCTGGCGAACTCGCTTTTCGAGAAAAAGCACTGCCCAATCTCGACATGAATATTGTCTGCGGCAATTCGCTGGTTGGGACGGATTTGAAAAAAACGGTGCCCGGTTTGGACAAGGACGCGCTGCTCCGAATCAATCCGAAAGATTGGCAGCAGTTGTTCCCGCGCGTGTTTCGGGAGCGGGGCGGGTTTGACGCGGTGATTGGGAACCCGCCGTATGGCGCAATTTTCGGCGAACCGGAAAAGGAATATTTGCGGGCTCACTACAAAACCTTTGTCTGGCGTGGCGAATCGTACCTTGTTTTTATCGAAAAAGCCCTCGAACTGCTGCAAATCGGCGGCGAGTTTGGCTACATCATCCCCGACACTTATCTGAATTTGGAATTTACCCGAACCACCCGCGAGGTTTTGTTGCAAAAATCCATCGTCCGCGAAATCGTCGTGCTGCCGTCGAACGTCTTCGCAGATGCGACAGTGGACACCACCATTTTGCTCGCTTCCCGCGCACCCGACACCGACCAATTTCACCCAGCCGACGTGACGATTAAGATTTTTCCAAAAAAATCCGTGCTTCCCAACCTGCTCGAACCCGCCCGGGTTTTTTCCCAAAAAACTGCAGTCTGGGGTCTCGGCGGTCATTTCAATGTGGAAAGCAATCCGGCAGAACTCGCTGTCATTCAAAGTGTTGATGCCCGGTTCCCAAAGTTGGATGATTTTGTGGAAATGTTTTACGGTATAAAGGCTTATCAAGTTGGCAAAGGCAAACCACCTCAAACAGAAGCCATTCGAGATGAAAAACCATTTACCTCCGACACGCAAAAGGGCAAAGAATGGCTGCCGTTTTTTGACGGCAAACACATCGGACGATATGAAATTTCATGGAAAAAAAATAACTGGCTCAACTATGGAGCATGGTTGGCCGAACCTCGAAAACCAACGGTTTTTGCCGATGAAAAAATCTTAATTCGGAAAATCATCGGCGAGACTTTGATAGCGACCTACGTTTCTGAAACCTCGTTCTGCAATACGCTTTTGTTTGTTTTGAAATTGAAAAGAGAGGTGATTTTGCCGTATCCCTATATTTTGGGTGTGCTGAACTCGCGTTTTATCGGATGGTATTTTCGCAAAAAATTCCAGATTGCCGAGGACGATACTTTTCCGCAAATCATGATTCGAGATATTCTTCAATTTGCATTTCCCGACCAACCGCCTGCCGCCATTCGGGACAGCGTCGTGGAGCACGTCCGCGAAATCATGCAATTGAAAAAAGACCTCGCCACCACGACCCTTCCCCGCGAGCGGCAGCATTTGGAATCCCAAATCGGGGCTGCGGAAGGGGCGATTGACCGAACGGTGTACGTTTTGTACGGCTTGACGGTGGCCGAAATCGGGGTTATCGAAAAAGGCTGAACCAATTGAAAGACCAAAAGGCAGGAACAAAAAATTTGAAAAAAGTGTAGTTTTGCCTCGATATGGAACCGCAAATTCAAATTAACACGAACATTTTGACTTGGGCAATTGGCCGAGCGGGATATGATTTGCCGGATTTCATTATCAAATTTCCAAAAATCCAAGATTGGCTAGACCAGACAAAACAGCCGACGGTGCGGCAGTTGGAAGATTTTTCCCACAAAGTCCACGTGCCGTTCGGCTACCTGTTTTTGCCCGAACCACCGAACGAAAAGCCGCTCATCCCGTTTTTTCGAACGGGTAAAAGCATTTCCAGCAACGTAAATCTGAACATCCGCGACACGATTATGCTTTTGCAAAAAAGGCAGGCATGGCTTCGGGAATATCTGGCGGACGAAGGTTTTGAACCACTCGAATTTGTCGGAAAATTCGATGCCCAGAGCAATCATTTTGACATCGTTTCGGACATCCGAAAAACACTTGGCTTGTCTGAAAATTGGGCAAGCACATTTCCAAGTTGGGAAAAAGCCAAAGAGCACTTGGCGATGCAAATTGAAGAAGCGGGCATCATCCTCAATTTCAACAGCGTGGTCGAAAACAACAATCACCGCCCGATAAAAGTGGACGAGTGCCGAGGTTTTGTGCTCGTGGACAAATTCGCTCCGTTCCTGTTTGTCAATGCTGCGGATGCAAAAGCGGCGCAAATGTTCACGATTGTCCATGAATTGGCGCACGTTTGGGTGGGGCAGAGTGCGGGTTTTGATTTTCAGGGAATGTTGCCCGCCGATGACCCACTCGAAAAACTGTGCGACCGGGTGGCTGCCGAATTTCTGGTGCCGGAAAGTGCGTTTCTTCAATTTTGGAAAGAAAATCCCAGCATCTGGGCTGCTGCCAAAAAATTCAAGGTCAGTCCAATTGTCATTGGCCGTCGGGCATTGGATTTGGGAAAAATAGACAAAGGCTATTTTTTCAAATTTTACAACGACCATGTTGCCAAACTGAAAAACGCAAAAGACCAAAAACCAAAAAGTGGTGGCGGGGATTTTTACCTCACCCAAAAACAAAGATTGAGTACCCGGTTCATGGCACATTTGAATCAAGCGGTGAAGGAAAACAAGATTTTGTACCGCGATGTGTACAAATTGACAGGTCTCAACGGGGAGACTTTTCAGAAATTCATCTCCAAAATCCTCTAAAACGAATGCCTCCTTACCTCGTTGATACCAACTTTTTTATTCAGGCACATCGCACCGGCAACCCGCTGGATGTCGCCGAGAGTTTTTGGAAAAAGGTAAAAGAATTGGCCGATGCCGGGAAAATCATCAGTATTGATAAAGTCAAAAAGGAAATCTACGGCTCGGAAGACGAATTGAAAACGTGGTGCGAGGCCAATTTACCCGATGATTTTTTTAAAAATTCGACCTCAACCATTTCTTTTTACGCTCAAATCGTGGCTTGGGCAGATTCCAAAAGAGACCAATTTAGACAAGATGCATTGGACGAATTTATGGACGCAGACGAGGCAGATGCATGGTTGGTGGCATTTGCACTTGCAAATCAAAATGCCATTGTAACAAACGAGGTGAGTGCGCCATTGAGCAAAACAAAAATCAAGATCCCGGATGTTTGCATTCATTTTAGCGTGAGATATTTGAACCCCATTCAAATGTTCCGGGAACTTGGGGTGCGATATTGAAGACAAAAAAACTATCTTTCCACCTATGCCAACCACCGCCCACATCATCACCCAAACCAAAAACTGGATCCAGCAAGTCGTCATCGGCTGCAATTTTTGCCCATTTGCCAAAAAAGAACTGCACCGCGGGAGCATCCATTTTGAAGTGGTGCGGGCGGCGGCGGTTGGAACTTGTTGATGTTTTTTAATTTTGCCACCTCAAAAACGGATAAAAAATGCAATCACTTGCCCAAAGTTCTGCCTACCAAAATTTGGTCAAGGACATTTCCGAGACGTACCAGCACGGTCAATATCTCGCAGGGAAAGCCGTAAACGCAACGCTTTTGCAGACAAATTGGAAGATTGGCCAGTATATCGTCGAGTTTGAACAGCACGGGCAAGCCCGCGCAGTTTACGGAAAAGGCTTGCTCGAATCGCTGGCAAAAGACCTGACTTTGCGGCTTGGCAAAGGTTTCAGCCGACCGAATCTGAACAATATGCGCTTGCTGTACCACCGATTTCCAATTTGTCAGACGCTGTCTGACAAATTGAGTTGGTCGCACTATTGCGAATTAATCAAGATTGAACACCCACTTGAAAGGCAATTTTATGAAAAACAAAGCGAACTGGAACAGTGGTCGGTCGAAGAACTCAAAAGACAAAAAGAGGCTGCCCTGTTTTTGCGGCTGGCGGCGAGCACCGACAAAGCAGGCATTTTGAAACTGGCGGAACAAGGCAAAATGGTTGAAAACCCAAGCGACATTTTGCGCGACCCTTACATTTTGGAATTTTTGAAAATCCCAGAACCTTATCAAGTTTCAGAAAAAGAACTCGAAACCCGTATTTTGGACAATCTGCAATCCTTTTTGCTCGAACTTGGTCGGGGATTCACCTTTGTCGGGCGGCAATATCGAATCATGGTGGACAATGATTGGTACAAAATTGACTTGGTTTTTTACCATCGGGTGTTGCGGTGTTTTGTGCTGATTGATTTGAAAATCAACAAAGTCAAACATGGCGACATCGGGCAGATGAATATGTATTTGGGTTATTTTGCCAAAGAAGAACACCTCGAAGGCGAAAACCCGCCCATCGGAATCATTTTGACCAGAGAAAAAGATGAATTTTTGGTGGAATTCGCTACCTATGGCATGAACAGTCAATTGTTTGTTTCAAAATACCAATTGTACTTACCTGATGAAAACGAACTTCGCCAACAATTGAAAAGTGTTTTGAACGAAGTAAATCTTTGAAAATGCCAACCACCGAACGCATCATCGCCCAAACCAAAAACTGGATTCAGCAAGTCGTTGTCGGCTGCAATTTCTGCCCATTTGCCAAAAAAGAACTGCACCGAGGGAGCATCCATTTTGAGGTGGTGCGGACGGCTGCGGTGGCAGATTTTCTGGAATCCGTCGTTCGAGAATTTCAGCGGCTCGATGAAAATGAAAACATCGAAACGACTTTGATTATCTACCCCGATGCTTTCGCAGATTTTGACGACTTTTTAAAATTCATAGATTTGGCTGAAACCTCGCTCGAAGAAAACGATTACGAAGGCATTTATCAATTGGCCAGTTTTCACCCCGATTATTGTTTCGCCGGTGCGCCCGACGACGACCCGGCCAATTTCACCAACCGTTCGTTGTACCCAATGCTCCACATGCTGCGGGAAGACAGTTTGACAAACGCTTTGGAAAATTATCCCGACCCAGAAAACATCCCAGAACGAAACATCGAATTTGCCCGAAAAAAAGGGCTGGCGCACATGATTGCTTTGCAAAATGCCTGTCGAAACGTGGCGGAATAAAAAAAGCCATCCCGACCTTCGTCGAAATGGCTTTTAATTTTTCCAATAATCTGCCGGACGATTTGTCCGCAATATTTATGCTTCTGTATTTTCTGTAACTGTTTCGGCTGCATTTTCGGCCTCGGTCGAACCTGCGGCAGATTTTTTGCCACTGCCACGACGTGTCCGTTTTTTGCCAGCACTTGCTTCTTCTTTTTTGCCGTTCGGGAAGTAAATTTCATTGAAATCCACAAACTCAATCATCGCAGTTTCCGAGCCATCTCCCGGACGAAATCCGGTTTTGATGATGCGGCAATAACCTCCGGGACGGTCGCCAACTTTCGCAGCGATTGGGCCAAAAAGTTCTTTGATAGCCTCTTTCTTTTGCAACAAACTGAAAGCCATCCGGCGTGAATTGGTGGTATTTTCCCTCGCTTTTGTTACCAACGGCTCAACATAACGGCGCAAAGCTTTTGCTTTTGCCAACGTGGTGTTGATGCGTTTGTGTTCAATCAAAGCGATGGCCATGTTGGCCAAAAGTGCGCGGCGGTGCGAAGCCGTCCGACTGAGATTGTTTACTTTATCTCCGTGTCTCATCGAATTTACCTATTTTAGGTGGCAACACCGGGGCAGTTTTTGAATTAGGAATTAGGAATTTTCAATTAAGAATTTCCTTGCTCCAAACTTTTCAACGCTCAACGGTTATTGCACTTGGTTAAAAAAGTATTTGAACTATGAACGATAAACTATGAAGTATAAACCTTGCGCTATGAAGTTCATAGTTTATCGTTCATAGTTCATCGTTCAAAAAATTATTCTTCGTCCAGTTTGTATTTCGCCAAATCCATGCCGAATGTCAAACCTTTGTCCTGCAAAAGTTCTTCGATTTCCACCAAAGATTTTTTGCCGAAATTCCGGAATTTGAGGAGTTCGTGGGTGTCGTATTTCACCATTTCCGCGAGGGAATTGATTTTGGCGGCTTTCAAACAGTTATAGGCACGAACCGATAAATCGAGGTCTTCGAGGCTGGTTTTCAACAACTTGCGCATGTGCAAGATGTGTTCGTCCACCACATTTTCCTCGCGGCTGCTCGGTGTGTCAAACGTGATATTTTCGTCAGTAATCAGCATCAAATGCTGAATCAAAATGCGGCTGGCATCACGGATGGCGTCTTCTGGATGGATGGTTCCGTCCGTTTTGACTTCAATCGTGAGTTTTTCGTAGTCCGTGCGTTGTCCGACACGGGTGTTTTCGACGCGGTACGAAATGTTTTTGATGGGCGTGTAAATCGCGTCCACCGGAATTACGCCGATGATGGATTCGCGCCCCACGATTTCGTCGGCAGGCTGGTAGCCGCGACCTTTCGTGATGGTCAATTCCATTTCGAGGTTGACGGACGGCTCCATTTTGCAGAGCAACAAATCGGGGTTCATGATTTTGAAAACATTCGTGAACTCCTCGATATCGCCTGCCCGGAACTCCTCCCGACCGGAAATGGTCAGGTAAATTTTCTCGGAAAAAATCTTGTCGTCGGCGATGATTTGTTTGATACGCACTTGTTTGAGGTTCAAAACAATATCAACGACATCTTCAACGACCCCACGAATGGTGTCAAATTCATGGTCAACTCCGCCGATTCGCACGCCGCTGATTGCAAATCCTTCCAAAGAAGACAAAAGCACACGGCGAAGAGAATTGCCCACGGTTTGACCAAATCCCGGTTCGAGCGGTTTGAATTCGAAGGTTCCTTCAAATTCAGTTGCTTTCTGCATCAGGATTTTTTCGGGCTTTTGGAAATTGAGAATACTCATATTTTGAAACGCTCCTTTTTGATAGCGGTGAGAAATAGTTATTGGTTATTGGGTTATTGGGTTATTGGTTATTGGGGCTGGCTAACTAATAACCAATAACCAAGAACTACTTTACAGATAAATGCTAAAATGGTTGGACTCGCCGAGGCGAGTCCAACCTTTATTTTTAAAACGAATTATTTCGAGTAAAGTTCGACAATCAACTGTTCGTTGATTTTTTCAGGGATGTTGTCCCGCTGCGGGTAGGACAAGAAAATACCGGACGCTTGGTCAGGATTCCATTCGAGCCATGGAAATTGGCGAATGTTTGATGTTTTTGCGCCGACGTGAGTCGTCACTACATCCAAACCTCTCGATTTCCCTCGCACTGCAACCACATCGCCCGGTTTCAAAGAATAAGATGGAATGTTCACCACTTTTCCATTGACCGTCACGTGACGGTGGCTCACCAATTGACGAGCACCTGCACGGGTCGGGGAAATGCCAAGGCGATAGACAGTGTTGTCCAAACGTGCTTCCAAAAGTTGAAGCAAAACCTCACCGGTAACGCCATGCCGACGCGTCGCGTTGACAAATGTTTTGCGGAATTGACGCTCCAAAACGCCATACGTATATTTCGCTTTTTGCTTTTCCATCAATTGGAGCGCGTAACCAGATGGTTGTTTCCGCTTCCGGGTTGGGCCGTGTTGACCAGGGCCGTATTTACGACGTTCAAAATACTTGTCGTAGCCAAAAATGGCTTCACCGAAAGTTCTTGCTTTTTTAGTTCTTGGGCCTGTATAACGAGCCATGATATGAATTTAGACTTTTGACTAAAAAAAAGAATTCCTATTTTTAAAAAAATAGGAATTCCGAATAGACTTCAAATTTTAAACGCGGCGGCGTTTTGGCGGACGGCAACCGTTGTGTGGCATCGGTGTCACGTCGTTAATAACTTGCACTTTGATACCCGATTGGTCAAGCGCACGAATCGCAGATTCACGACCCGAACCGGGACCTTTCACATAGACATTGCACGAGCGCATACCCAAATCGAAAGCAGTTTTTGCACAATCGTTTGCAGCAACTTGTGCAGCATACGGCGTGTTTTTCTTCGAGCCACGAAATCCACCTTTGCCGGCAGTTGCCCAAGAAATCACTTCACCCTGCTTATTCGTCAGTGAAATAATGATGTTGTTGAAAGAAGCCTGAATAAATGCCAAACCCTCTGGGGTGACTTTTACTTTGCGTTTGACTACTTTTTTAGCAGCAGCTTTTGCCATATTATTTAGTTACTTTTTTCTTGTTAGCAACAGTTTTCCGTTTGCCTTTCCGAGTGCGGGCATTGGTTTTGGTACGTTGGCCGCGAAGCGGCAAGCCTTTCCGATGACGCAAACCACGATAGCAAGCAATGTCCATCAAACGTTTGATGTTCATCTGAACCTCGGAGCGCAACTGGCCTTCGGTTTTGACTTCATCAGCAATCATCATGGAAATAGCCTTGATATTCTCGTCCGTCCATTGGTCAACCTTAGTATTTTCATCCACGCCGCATTTGGACAGGATGTTTTTGGCAGTCGGGACACCGATACCATAAACATAAGTGAGGCCAATTACACCTCTTTTATTTCGGGGCAAATCAACACCAGCAATACGAGCCATATTGAGTTATTAGTTTTTTAAAGAATTATCCTTGACGTTGTTTAAACTTCGGATTTTTCTTGTTAATCACGTAGATTTTGCCTTTGCGGCGGACGATTTTGCAATCAGCCGAACGCTTCTTGATTGAAGGTTTGACTTTCATGTTTCTATTTATTTAAATTTTTGAATAAATCTTGGGCTATTTGTATCGGTAAATAATCCGACCACGAGACAAATCGTAGGGCGACATTTCTATCGAAACTCGGTCTCCCGGCAAAATCCGAATGTAGTGCATCCGCATTTTCCCGGAAATGGTGGCCAGTATTACATGGCCATTTTCCAAACGGACTTTGAAGTTTGCATTTGAAAGTGCATCTGTCACTTCGCCGTCCTGTTTTATCAAATCATCTTTTGGCATAAAACCCCTTTTAAAATTTCGGGGTGCAAATATCTAATTTTTCGGCAAAACTGTTTGCAATGCTGCATTATTTTTTACCGCTTCCAAAATATAAGAATGGTCTGAAAGTATATCTGCCTCCCGTTTTTTTACTGCAACCGTGTGTTCGAAATGCGCGCTTGGCTTCATGTCTTTGGTGGTAATTGTCCAGCCGTCGTCGTGTTGATGCACATCTTGTCTTCCCATGTTTATCATCGGCTCGATGGCGATGACCAAACCTTCCAAAATCAAGTGCCCTTTTCCTCTTTTTCCAAAATTTGGCACCTCCGGGTCTTCGTGCAATGACCGCCCCACCCCATGTCCAACCAATTCCCGAACCACGCCGTACCCATGTTGATGGTTTGTATATTCTTGAATGGCATAAGAAATATCACCAACCCGATTGCCGTGAACTGCTTTTTCAATGCCTTTATACAATGAACGATAAGTAATACTCAACAACTCCATCGTTTTTTCATCCACACCTGTCATCGGAAAAGTAAAAGCGGCATCACCAAAAAAACCATCCCATTCTACGCCGCAATCCACTGAAATGATGTCTGTTTCTTTAAATTCTCGATTGGTCGGAATGCCGTGCACCACAATTTCATTGAAAGAAATACAAAGTGTCCCAGAAAAACCCCGGTAACCTTTAAAAGCAGGTTTCGCACCGTGGTCTAAAATGAACTCTTCCGCCAATTTATCAATATCATTTCCGGTGACGCCCGGTTTCAAAATCTTCCCAACCTCCGCCAATGTTTGACAAACCAAATGGCAGGATTTTCGAATCATCTCAATTTCGGCAGCAGTTTTGTAAAACATGTGCTTGCCTTTTCCACCGGTATTAAAAAGTCCCATTTTTAATTAGAGTCTCGACCGAATTTATTGAAATGAACAGTTTTTTATAAAAATCGACCCACGTTTTATTGTGGCTGTCCGAGTTGCAAACCTTGATTCGACGCGCGACCTTGAATTCGACCTGATTTAATCAAACCATCGTACCGCTGCATCAAAAGATAACTTTCAATGACCTGCAAAGTATCCAAAGCCACCCCAACCATGATCAACAATGTCGTGCCACCAAAGAAAAGTGCAAAGGCTTGGTTGACTCCAATCGAAGCCACAATCGAAGGCAAAATGCCCAAAATCCCCAAGAAAACCGCACCTGGCAAAGTAATCCGAGTCAAAACAGTATCAATATAGGATGCAGTTGCTTCGCCTGGTTTTACGCCAGGAATGAAAGCGTTGCTGCGTTTCATGAACTCTGCGTAATTCGTCGGATTTACCAAAAGTGCCGTGTAAACATAAGTGAAAACGACGATCAAGGTAAAAAACAAAGCATTGTAACCAAAAGAATAGATATCACTGAACATGTGCAGGCCAGCACCTGCTTGTGATGTTGGATCTGCCGCATATTGATAAATGGTCGCTGGCAAAAACATCAATGCTTGCGCAAAAATAATAGGCATTACGTTCGCAGAATTCAGTTTCAAAGGCAAATAATCGCGGTTTCCGGCAGCAGGAAGTGATGTGCCTGCGCGGCCAACCATCCGTTTTGCATATTGAATCGGGATTTTTCGGATGCCTTGAATCACCAAAATCGTCGCCATTACAATCACGAAATAGAGCAACAACTCCATCAAGAAAAGCGGAAGTTTATTGTCGCTCGCCATGCTTTGAAATTCAAACACAAATGCTTGCGGCAAACGAGCGATGATACCTGCTTGAATAATCAAGGAAACACCGTTGCCCACACCTTTATCCGTAATCCGTTCGCCAAGCCACATGCAAAAAACAGTGCCAGCGGTCAAAACGATGATATTCGAAAACCAAAAAACGCCCGGTGCAAGATTTGGGTCAACCGCGCCCGGAGTCGAGCGAATCAGTGTCAAATAACTGCCAGCTTGCACCAAAGTGATTGCAACAGTCAGGATACGGGTAATTTGGTTCAATTTTTTGCGGCCACTTTCACCTTCTTTGTTTTGCAACCGTTGGAAAAACGGAATCGCAAAACCAAGCAATTGAACAATGATAGAAGCCGTAATATATGGCATCACACCGAGGGCAAAAATGGCGGCATTGTCAAACGCCCCGCCCGTAAATGTATTGATAAGTCCGAGCAGGTCATTGCCTTGACGTTGGCTGCTTGCGCGTTCCAAAGCGGCCGGCACCACACCCGGCAACACTACCCAAGTACCCAAACGATAAACCGCCAACAAAGCCAAAGTATAAAGAATGCGATCGCGCAATTCTTTGATACTGAATATGTTTCTGATGAGTTTGATAAATTTCATGTCGTGCCAGGAGAAATTTTAGATAATGCTGACCGTGCCACCCAAAGCCTCGATTGCCGCTTTTGCAGATGCCGAAGCCGCGTGTGCTTTGATGTCAATTTTGGCGGTCAAAATTCCGTTGCCCAAAATTTTGATTTTGTCGGATTTTTTTGCGACACCATAGGTTACCAAAGTTGCGGTATCGATGGTCGTCGTGCCGAACTTGTCCACCAAAATCTGCAAATTGGCGAGGTTGATGGGCGCAAATTCTTCGCGGTTGATATTTTTAAAACCGCGTTTTGGCAAACGGCGTTGCATCGGTGTTTGACCACCTTCAAAATGCCGCTTTGAATTAAAACCAGCGCGGGACTTCGCACCTTTATGACCTTTCGTCGAAGTGCCTCCCCGGCCGGAACCTTGTCCGCGGCCAATCCGCTTTTCGCTTTTGACAGCACCTTCTGCCGGGCGTAGATTACTAAGTTCCATTTTTTTTTGAATTGGATAATTTGAAAATGTGGAAAGAAGAAAATTGGACAAAAGTTTTAACCGGAAATCGTTTTTTTAAAAGCTTTTAAAAAGTCAAAATCCCAATTAATCCAAATCCCAATTAAGCATTTTCAACACTCACTAAATGTTGCACCACGCGAATCATGCCGTGCGTCTGAGGGTTGTCCTCTTTCTCAACGGTCTGATTCATTTTTCTAAAACCGAGGGCTATCAAAGTTTTTTTCGCCCGCTGAGATTTGTCAATCGGACTTTTTACAAGTGTAATTTTTACCTTACCCATTGTAGTAATTATTTTTTTGTAAAAATCAAAGACAGTTCATGCCTCTAAATCTTACCCTTTAAAAAGTTTTTCCATTGAAATGCCACGCTGACGGGCAACATCGATTGGGCTGCGAAGTTTCGACAAGGCATCAATTGTTGCTTTCACCACGTTGTGCGGGTTCGAGCCACCTTGCGATTTTGCCAAAACGTCCTGCACACCAGCCATTTCCAAAACAGCGCGCATCGCACCACCGGCAATCACGCCTGTTCCGTGTGCGGCTGGTTTGATAAGCACCTTGCCTGCGTCAAATTTGCCATAAGATTCGTGGGGAATCGTGCCTTTGAAAATCGGCACTTTCACCAAGTTTTTCTCGGCATCTTTTGTGGCTTTGGCAATCGCTTCCGACACCTCACGCGCCTTGCCGAGACCTTGACCGACCGTGCCTTTCCCATCGCCAACCACCACGACAGCTGCAAAACTGAACGTCCGGCCACCTTTGGTCACTTTGGCAACGCGATTGACCGCCACCAATTTATCTTTCAAGCCTGACTCGTCTTGAACTTCGACTTGTTGACCGCGATTTCTGTTGTCCCGGCCACCACCTTGATTCTCTCGTGCCATTTTTTTAAATGGTTGATTTAGTTTATTTTTTTAGAAATTCAATCCGCCTTCGCGAGCACCTTCGGCAAGGGCTTTCACCCGACCGTGGTACAAATATCCGCCCCGGTCAAAAACAACAGTTTCGATTCCTGCCGCTTTTGCTTTTTCGGCAATCAACTTTCCGACTGCCGAAGCAAGCACCGTTTTGTTGCCGGTTTCAGTAATTCCGCTTTCTCTCGAACAAGCGGCGGCAATCGTGTGGCCTTTCAAATCATCAATCAACTGGGCATAAATGCCTTTGTTCGACCGATAAACATTGAGCCGCGGGCGTTCTGCCGTGCCGTTCACTTTTTTCCGAACCCGCAAATGGATTCTGAGGCGACGATTTTTAATTGTACGTTTCATTATTTTTTCTATTGTCGTTCCCGATGCCGACCGGGAGAAATTTGATATTTTGAAAGTTGAAGATTAAGATATTGGGAGATTTTGAAAATTATCACAATCTCCCAATATCTTAATTTCTCACTATTTTTTGCCGCCAGCCGTTTTACCAGCCTTCCGACGAACGATTTCACCTTTGAAACGAATACCTTTTCCTTTGTAAGGCTCGATTTTACGGTAGGTTCTGATTTTCGCGCAAACCTGACCAATCAATTGCTTGTCAATCCCCGTCAATTTCAACAATGGTGCCTTTCCTTTTTCACTCTCCGTGGCCACCGTCAATTCTTTTGGAATGGACATAATAATCGGGTGCGAGTAACCTAATGTAAAAGTCACCAAGTTGCCCGCATTTTCAACACGCCAACCCACACCGACGATTTCCAGCTCCCGGGTGTATCCTTCGGTCACGCCCACCACCATATTATTGATCAGTGCGCGATAAAGGCCATGCATGGCGCGGTGTCTTTTTTGTTCAGTCGGACGAACGACGGTCAAAGTGCCGTCTTCGATTTGGACTGTAATATCCGGGTCAATCTTTTCGGAAAGTGTTCCTTTTGGCCCTTTTACCGTGACCACATTGGCTGAACTCACGTTCACCTCAACTTTGGCCGGGAGCGAAATAGGCAGTTTACCAATCCGGGACATATCGTTATGATATTTTTATTTTTTTAAAAAACTGATTTTGGCAGAATCCTAATTGGTTTTGAAAATTTCCAAAACCTGCCGTTTTTATCCATTTTGCAACTCAAAGTTGCTAGATAAATTTTAATAGATATAACACATCAACTCGCCGCCGACATTCATTTCGCGCGCTTTTTTGTCAGTCATCACACCGCGGGAAGTGGAAACGATAAGCGTTCCAAGTCCGTTGATGATGCGTGGGATGTCCGTCGCGCCGGAAAATTTCCGAAGTCCCGGGCGGCTCATGCGCACCAATTCTCTGATGACCGGCTGTTTGGACACCGGGTCATATTTCAAAGCGATTTTGATGATGCCTTGCTTTTGCTCGGCAGTTGGTTCATCAAATGCGTATTTCAGAATATATCCTTGATCGTAAAGAATTTCTGTGATCCGCTTCTTCAAGTTGGAAGCAGGAATTTCTACGATACGATGCCCAGCCATTTGCGCATTGCGAATGCGGGTGAGATAATCTGCTATCGGGTCTGTGACGTGCATTTTATCCTAAATAATTGAAATTATTCAAAAAATAGTTGTTCAATGGGGCGAACTTTTCAAATTTAAAATTTGAAGTTTTCCCCCAATTACCAAGAGGCTTTGGTTATTCCCGGAATTTTTCCGTCCAAAGCCATTTGGCGAAACTTCACACGGCAAAGACAAAACTTGCGCATGTAACCTTTCGGACGGCCTGTCAAAAGACAGCGATTGTGCAAACGAATTTTATTGGAATTCAACGGGAGTTTATCCAATGCTTCGTAATCACCTGCTTCTTTCAACTTTTTGCGCAGCGGGGCGTATTTTGCAACCATCCGCTGACGCTTATTTTCTCTGGCGATAACTGATTTCTTTGCCATTTTTATTGATTTTCTTCTTTCATCTTTGAAAAATCGCGGCCTTTGAAAGGAATTCCAATTTCTTTCAAAAGCGCAAATGCTTCGGCATCGGTATTGGCGGTGGTGACGAACGTGATGTCCATCCCCAGAATTTTTGGGATTTTGTCGATGTCCATTTCCGGAAAAATGATTTGCTCTTGCAAGCCCATCGAATAATTTCCGCGGCCATCGAACGATTTGTCGTTCACGCCTTTGAAGTCACGGACGCGGGGCAACGAAATTGTAATCAAACGATCCAAAAATTCGTACATCCGGTCGCCGCGCAAAGTCACCCGCGTTCCGATTGCCATGCCTTCACGGAGTTTGAAGTTGGAAACCGAAGTTTTTGCTTTGGTCGGCACGGCTTTTTGGCCGGCAATCAAAGTCAATTCCGCAGCGGCAGTGTCGATGATTTTTTTGTCGCCCGTCGCATCGCCGATGCCTTGGTTCAAACAAATTTTGACCAGACGCGGCACTTGCATGACAGTTTTGTAATTGAACTGCGACATCAAAGACGGAGCAACGTCCGCCTGATATTTCTGTTTGAGACGAGGTGTGTATTTCATCACTTGATGATATTACCTGTTTTTTTAGAATAACGAACGCTTTTGCCGTCCACTTCTTTGCGACCAATGCGGCCTGCTGTTCCCGTTGCCGGGTCAACCAGGGCGAGGTTGGACAAATGGATGGACGATTCCATTTCTTGGATGCCGCCGGCTTCATCTTGGGTGGCTTTCACGTGTTTTTTCACGATGTTGACACCCGCCACGATTGCCCGTGTTTTGGCTGGAAATATTTCCAAAATTTCACCAGTTTTGCCCCGTGAGTTGCCCGAAAGCACTTTCACAGTATCTCCTTTTTTAACATGGAGTTTCGGAGCAAACCTTTTGATTGTTGCCTTAGTAGCCATTTTTGATATAAGTTATTGGTTATTGGTTATTGGCTTTTGGTCGGGCGAACCCAATAACCAATAACCAATATCTATTAACCATTTATAGTACTTCTGGTGCAAGTGAAACGATACGCATATAATCCTTATCGCGCAATTCACGAGCGACTGGGCCAAAAATCCGTGTTCCGCGAGGTTCGTCAGAGGCACTTAACAGTACCACCGCGTTGTCGTCGAAGCGGATGTACGAACCATCGCGACGGCGCATCCCTTTTTTGGTGCGAACGATGACGGCTTTGCTCACCGTACCTTTTTTGATACCACCCGGGCTGGCATCTTTCACCGTCACGACAATTTTGTCGCCGATTCCGGCATACCGCTGGCGGGTGTGACCCAAAACTCGGATGCACAAAACTTCTTTTGCACCGGAGTTATCTGCTACGTTCAAACGAGACTCTTGCTGAATCATGTTTCTTTTTTTGAACTATGAACTATGAACTATGAACTATGAACATTAGGATTAAACTATGTATTGCAAAACCAAGTACTACCCAGTGTTCATAGTTCATAGTTAATAGTTCATAGTTAATTATTTTGCTTTTTCTAAAATTTCAATCAAACGCCAGCACTTATTTTTGGAAATAGGCCGGGTTTCCATGATGAGCACTTTGTCTCCAAGAGCACAGGCGTTCGCCTCGTCGTGGGCAAAGAATTTTTTGGAACGCTTTACGAATTTGCCATAAAGCGGGTGCTTCAAGCGGCGTTCCACTTTGACGGCAATCGTTTTGTCCATTTTCGAGGACACCACCATGCCGATTTTCGTTTTACGAAGATTTCTTACTTCCGTCATTTTATGAAAATCTACGAATTATTTTTTTGCCCGCCGGGCACGTTTTTTTGAACGAAGTGCCAATTCTTCTGGCGTCATCACCGCCAATTCGCGGCTGCGCATTTCGGTTTTGAGACGAGCAACATCCCGCCGGATTTCGCGCAATTCCATCGGATTACCCAAGCCTTTTACGGCATGGTCGAATTTCGATTGTGCGTAATCGCTTTCGGATGCAGTCAGTTCGGTAACCAACTGTTCGTTCTCCATCGAGGCGTAATTTATTTTTTCCTTAGCCATTTCTTATTTCGAGTTTTCAGAAATCTTTTTTCGTTAAAAATTGGAATTTCTAAATTTTCTAAATTTAAATTGAAATTATGCTTCCACCGCAAAATCGTGGCGTGTGGTCACTTTGCATTGAACGGGCAATTTTTGAGCCGCCTTGTTCAATGATTCGTAGGCCAATTCTTTGGAAACGCCCTCGATTTCAAAGAGGATTTTTCCCGGTTGAATCAACGCAACGTAGTGGTCGACCGCACCTTTACCTTTACCCATCCGGACTTCGGCGGGTTTCGAGGTAACGGGTTTGTCCGGGAACATCCGAATCCAAACTTTCCCTTCCCGTTTCATATTCCGTGTGAGCGCAATACGAGCGGCCTCGATTTGGCGACTTGTCAAGCGACCGAATTCCAAAGATTTCAGCGCGAAACTGCCGAAAGAAATCAGGTTGCCTTTATGTGCATAGCCGGTGTTCCGGCCTTTCTGCATTTTACGATATTTCGTCCTTTTTGGCTGTAACATCTTGGTAATTAGATAATTTGCTAATTAGTTAATTGTAAAATTTGCTAATCAGACAATTTGCCAATGATTTTTCTTTTTAATTTATCTGCGTCCGCCGCCGCCGCCGGGGCGATTGCCACCAGCACCTGGGCCACCGCCGCGATTGCCACCACCTTGTCCGCCGCCGCCGCGATTTTGGCCGCCACCGCCGCCGCGATTTCCACCGCCGCGATTGTCACCACCTCTGTCGCCACCGCCACCTTCGCCATCTCTGCGGTCACGTCCGCCGCCACCGCCTCTGCGGTCTCCGCCACCACGACGGTCATCTCGACGGTCGCCACCACGGTCATCTTGTCTGCGGTCGCCGCGATTTTCACCGGTTCCTTCTGCACTTGCAAATGGGGTCAATTCGCGTTTTGTCAAAATTTCTTCTTTGAAAAGCCACACTTTGATACCGATTTTTCCATAAACCGTTTGGGCTTCGACCCATGCATAATCAATGTCTGCACGGAAAGTATGGAGCGGCGTGCGGCCTTCTTTATATTCTTCTGTCCGAGCAATCTCCGCACCGCCCAAACGTCCACTCGCCCGGATTTTGATACCACCGGCTCCGGCGCGCATCGTTCCTTGAATTGCACCTTTTACGGCGCGGCGAAAATTGACACGAGCCTCGATTTGTTTGGCGACTTGCTCTCCGACAATCATTGCATCCAACTCCGGGCGGCGGATTTCAAAAATGTTGATTTGAACATCTTTGCCCGTGAGGATTTTCAATTCTTCTTTAATCAAATCCACCTCTTTGCCGCCTTTTCCGATGATGATACCGGGGCGCGAGGTCATAATTGTAACCGTTATCCGTTTGAGCGTACGCTCGATAACGATACGGCTGATGCCGTTTTGCACCTGTTTGTTGCGGTCGCGGGGGTCGGCAGGAGCCGTTTTCGGACGACGTGCGCGGAGATAAAGACGAATTTTTTCATCCTCAACCACTTTCAAACCGTAGTCTTTATCGGCATACCAACTGGAATCCCAGCCGCGAATGATGCCCAAACGATTACCAATCGGATTTGCTTTCTGACCCATTTATTGAAAAAAGTTTTTTCTTTAAAGAATTGGTTTTGAGGCTTTTAGTTGGTTTCGGTTTCCAATGCTACTTTGTTTGAAACAACCAAAGTAACGTGGTTCCGACGTTTCCGAACTTTGTACGCTCGGCCTTGCGGCGCGGGAAGAAAACGGTAAATGATACTTCCGGGGTCGACTTGTGCAGTTTTGATGAACAAGTCAAAATCGTCGGAACTCACCTCGGTTTTGTTCTCCCAATTGCTGATTGCTGAAACCAACAATTTTTCGAGCCAAACAGCGGCCTCTTTGTTTTTGTATTTCAGAATACTCAAAGCATCAACCACCCGCTTGCCGCGAATGATGTCCACGACCAAGCGCATTTTGCGCGGTGACATTGGACAATTTCTGAGTTTTGCTACGGCTTCCATCTATTGCGATATTATGATATTGCGATATTGAGATAATTTGATATTGGGATATTATGATATTGGGATATTTTCCATTAAACTAAGGAAATTTCGCAATATCTCAATATCACATTATCACTTTCTGTTGCCAGCGTGGCCTTTGAAAATACGGGTTGGGGAAAATTCGCCCAGTTTATGACCCACCATGTTTTCGGTAACGAAAACCGGCACAAACGTTTTTCCATTGTGCACCGCGATGGTTTCGCCAACCATCGTTGGGATAATCATCGAAGAACGGCTCCAAGTTTTGATAACCTGCTTTCTGTTACTTGATTTTGCCTTTTCAATCTTTGCCAACAACGAGTGGTGGATGTAAGGCCCTTTTTTAAGTGAACGAGGCATAATTATTTATTCGTTTTCTTTTTAGAAATAATCAGTGCATTTGATGGTTTCGTGCGGCTGCGGGTTTTGTAACCTTTTGCCGGCAAACCTTTCCGGCTTCTCGGATGTCCACCCGAAGCGCGACCTTCACCACCACCCATCGGGTGATCGACTGGGTTCATCACCACCGGACGAGTACGTGGCCGCCAGCCTTTCCAACGGTTCCGACCTGCTTTGCCCATCACTTCGAGGTTGTGTTCGCCGTTTGACAAGACGCCAATCGTGGCGCGGCAAGTCAACAAAATGCGGCGAACTTCACCGGAAGGAAATTTGACAACGGCATAACGGTCTTCGCGTCCCATCATCGTCGCACTCGTGCCAGCCGAGCGAACCAAAACGCCACCGCGACCGGGTGCCATTTCAACATTGTGCATCACTGCACCGAGCGGCATTTCTTGCAAAAGCAAAGTATTGCCAATTTCAGGTGCTGCGCCTTTTCCGCTGACCACTTTTTGACCGATTTCGATGCCTTTTGGCGCGAGGATGTAACTTTTTTCGCCGTCAGAATAAACAATCAGCGAAATGAAAGCCGTGCGGTTCGGATCGTATTCCACCGTTTTCACGGTAGCCGGAACACCATCTTTCATCCGTTTGAAATCAACCAAACGATATCGTTGTTTGTGGCCGCCGCCGCGATTGCGCATCGTGCGGTGACCCGCATTGTTGCGACCTGCTGTCTCCTTTTTATGCGCCAACAAACTCTTTTCGGGTGTGACACCTTTGGTCAACTCCGTTGTTGTGGCTTTCACCAAATGCCGAGTTCCCGGCGTGAGTGGATTGAATTTACGAACTGCCATACTCTTATTTAGAGTTTAAATCTCAGATTTTAGAGTTTAGTTTTCCGCGGCTTCGTCTTCGGTGTTGCCGAAAATTTCGATGCGGTCTCCTTGTTGAAGGGTCACATAAGCCTTTTTATAGGAAGGTTTTGTGCCTTTCACGATGGTTGTTTTGGTGTTGCGAGATTTCGGTTTGCCCGGCATCATCGCAGTGTTCACCTTTTCCACCGACACGCTGAACATTTTTTCAACGGCGTTTTTCACCTCGATTTTATTCGAGTCCTTTCTCACCACGAAAGCGTACACGTTTTGCTTGTCGGCCAACTTGGTCGCTTTTTCGGTGATGATTGGTTTTATTAAAATCTGCTGCTTCATTTTTTATAAAAATTTTGGTCAAAAACTTGAATTGGATGTTGATGAAGTTTATTGAGTTGATAGGGTTTATTTATCAACTTTATCAACCTGATAAACTTTAATCAACCTTTTTTCAAAGTTCAACCGCAGATAGTTTTTAGTTGAGCAATCGCACTTTCGGTCAACACGAGGCAACCGGCGTGCATAATTGTATAAGTATTGAGGTCTTTTGCTGGGAAAATCGAAGCGTTTGGAACGTTCCGGCCAGAGAGATAAACATTCTTATCGTAATCGGCCAAAATAGTCAACGTCTTTTTGTCAGCCACATTCAATCGGTTGAGCAATTGAACGAACGCGCTGGTTTTCGGCGCATCGAAAGTAAAATCTTCCACCACCACGATGCTTCCAGATTGTGCTTTGGCTGAAAGTGCGCTACGACGAGCCAATTCTTTCACTTTTGCGTTCACCGAAATATCGTAATTGCGCGGACGAGGTCCAAAAACACGCGCACCGCCACGAAAAGTTGGGCTGTTGATGTCGCCTTTCCGCGAGCCGCCCGTGCCTTTTTGCTTGTGCAATTTGCGCGTCGAGCCGCTGAGTTCCCAGCGTTCTTTCGATTTGTGCGTGCCCTGACGCTGCGCATTCAAGTACCGCTTGACGTCCAACCAAACAGAATGTTCGTGTGGTTCGATGCCGAAAATTTCAGCGGGCAATTCAACCGAGCGTCCGGTCGCTTGACCGTTTGCGTTTAAAATATTGATAGTCATTTCCGTAGGAAATTATTTTTCAAGAATGACGGTCGCGCCTTTGTGTCCTGGCACTGCACCTTTTAACAAAATCAGGTTTTGATCTGGGAATACTTTGAGGACAATCAGGCCACGAACACTTCTCGTTCTGTTGCCCATGTGTCCGCCCATTCGCATGCCTTTGAAAACTTTTGCAGCGTGGGACGAGTTGCCCAAAGAACCCGGAGCGCGTTGGCGGTTGTGCTGTCCGTGCGTTTGTTCCATGACCCCGGAAAAACCGTGGCGGCGAACAACGCCCTGAAAACCCTTACCTTTTGTAGTTCCCGACACATTGACTTTGTCGCCTTCGGTGAAAACTTCATCGACTTTGATTTCATCGCCGAGTGATTTTGAAAGGTTCATGTCCCTGAATTCGAGGACTTCGCGTTTCGGAGTGGTTTCTGCTTTCGCAAAATGACCGATCAACGGTTTTGGTGTATTTTTTTCTCTCCGTTCGCCGAAAGCCAACTGCAAAGCAGCGTAACCATCTTTGTCGGTAGTCAAAACTTGCGTCACCACGCAAGGACCAGTTTCGACGATAGTGCAGGCAACTGCTCTGCCTTTGCTATCGAAAACGGAAGTCATTCCTATTTTTTTTCCAATCAGACCGTTCACTTGCAACGATTTATTTGGTGATTTAAAACGGTTTCTTTCTTTTTCGCTCAAATCAAATTTCAGGAAAATGCAAAAACGCAATTCCGATGTTCTCGGAAGGCGTTCCCGGAAGATTTCAGTTACCCCCTCGAAAGGGAATCGGCACTTTGAAATACTACCGTAAACCTAAAAATTTGAGTTTGAATCGAATCTCGTGTTTTGTGGGTTGACCTAAAATGTTTAGGTCAATTTCACCTGAATGTCCACACCGCTTGGCAACTCCAATTTGGAAAGAGCATCCACTGTTTTTTGTGTCGGTGTAAAAATTTCGATCAGGCGTTTGTGAGTCCGCAGCTGGAACTGTTCACGAGCTTTTTTATTGACGTGCGGCGAGCGCAATACCGTAAAAATCTCCTTCTCAGTGGGCAGCGGAATCGGGCCAGTTACGACCGCCCCGGATGCACGAACTGTTTTCACAATTTTTTCAGTAGACTTGTCTACCAAATTGTGGTCGTACGAACGGAGTTTGATTCTAATTTTCTGATTCATTACCCTAATTAACTTTGAATGTCAAATGCTCTTGCAAAAACTACCAGCCGTTTTTTGTTTCCAAATATTCTTCGGAACGACCTATCCCTCAAAAGCGGCTGCAAAAGTACATTTTGCAAATCCGTACCACCAAACTGTTTTTACTTTTTTTTGAAAAAAGTTTTTGGAGAGAAAAAGAGTCAAAAACCCTGAACTGGAAGTCCGTTGATTTTGGAAAAATACACATCGTTGCTCACCAAAGTCGCACCTTTTAATATGGTAGAGGCTGCAACGATGGCATCCGGCAATTTCACACCCCTTGCCCGACGGATTTGGATAACCTGTCCAATCAAATTGACATCGGAAGAATCCAAAGAAATTACCTCCACCCGGTTTCTGAATTGTTGAAAAAGCAGTTCGTCCTGCGCGGAAAGATTGGGAAAAGATAAAAATTCAAGTTCGGAAATTACAGAAATGCCAATCCAAACGGCCTGCCATGTGAGATTTGCCAGCGCAGGATTTCCATGCAGCAATTCAATCACTGCGTTCGTGTCAAAAAGTTATTTACCATTCATCCCTCAAACGTCTTTGCACAACGACCGCATCGCCCTGCCATTGAAGTTTTCCAATCAAATCTGAAAAATCGTACCCGTTTTGGGGCTTTTCTTTTTTCACGACCGATTTTTTGGGCGTGCGGATTTTCACATAATCCAAAGTTTGGAGGAATTGCAGGAAAAGCGAATACCTATTTTCATCAACCGTTAAAATCAATTCTCGCATGATGCTATTTTTCGAAGGCAAAATTAGGCGAATTTCCAAAACAAAAAAAGGCAACCGCTGCATCCAGCGATTGCCTCAACATGACGTGTTTTTTGAAAAATCGGATTATTGGGAAATTTGAGCGTGAGCGTTCGGATTATGAATCAATCAAACCTGCTAAAAGTTTCTTCTTCGTATCGCGGCGAGGTTCGTTCGGTTTCGGATGGCCTGTTTGTTCGAGAGGCTCCACCGGATTATTTGTGCAAAATTTAGGTAGTCAAAAAACGCGCTTTTCAAAACCAATCTCCCAGAAAACAAAACAGGCAAAACACTTTTGCCCCGCCTGTTTTGGTTCTTTTTTGGGAAAGAGGCGCGCCATCGAAAAAATCTCCGGCGTGCCTGTCAAAAAATCCTTCTTCCTTCTTCGCTTGAAAAGCACTTTAAAAACGTGGCCATTTCATTTTAGTATCTGTTGAAATGGGTGGTTGACATTTCGTTTTCACCTGTTCAAAATTCGTTGGCCGGGCGATTGCAGAACAATGACAAATCAAAAAGCGATTAAAAAAATTGCCCCCGCCCGAACCAATTTCGAGCGGGGGCAACCCAAAAAATCAACAACATCAACCCAATCAACCCAAAATCAACCTTTCAAAAAAGCCGCCAATTCCGGGAATTTCTTCACCAACCCAACCGCCGCCGCCCGCGAAATATTTACCCCATCAATATACGCCTGCACCTGCGCCGCCGGAAAACCCTGCCCCACCAGTTCTTTTTTCAAAGCCACCGCGTCCGCAAATTTTTTCAAAAAACCAGCCATGTATTTGTACTCGCCCAATCCCGGAGCCGATTCGATTTGCATATCTTCAAACATTGCAAGCGCGTCATCGGTCAATATTTGCCGCATCATGGCCACTTGGACTCGAAAAGTAAGGCCAGAAGTTTTTTCTCGAAAAAGGTCGGCACTTTCCGAAGCCATCACTTCGGCCACCTCCGGCCACTCGGTTTCGAGTTCGATTGGCGATTTTCCAGTCGGCACGACTGCCCGAAATTCCACCCGGCGGTTCAGCCGCTGCCCGACCGGGTTCGTTTCCTGCCCCAGCACATTTTTTGCCATCGGATATGCCGAGCCGACGCTCCGCAAAACAATCCGCTCCGCCGGAACGCCCTCGGCCACAAGACTTTTCCCCACGATTTCCGCCCGTTTTATACCATAATATAGGTCAAATTTGGATGGCCCCGTTTCGTCGGTGTGCACGATGACCACCACTTTTACCAGCGGAAAATTCCGCACCGCCGCTGCCAAATCCCGCACGATTTTTTGGTTCGCCGCGCCCGTCAATTCGCGGTCATTTTCATAAAAAAAGGGTGCGAGAGAAACCAGATTGCTCGGCGCAGCGACCACATTTTCATTTTCATCGGGCGCAATTTTTCCAACATCCCCAAAAAATGCAGGGTTCGATTTTTGCGTCGCCGCAGCCTGTTCTTCTTTAAAATAGGTGATAAAAATATCGCGCTGCCCCAAACTTTCCAGCCTGTCCGACGAAAAATAGGCCGCTTTTCCATCCTTTGAAAAACGAAAAAAAGCATCGTCGCCCGGCGAATTTACCGGTCGGCCAAAATTTTGCGGCGGCGACCAAACCAATTTCGAGTCATCAAAAACCGACGAAAAAACATCCAGCCCACCGATACTTTCCAAACGGTTGCTGCTGAAAAACAACGAACGCCCGTCGGCTGCCAAAAACGGCGTCGTTTCATCGTAATCCGAATTGACCGCCGCGCCCAAATTTTCCGGCACAGCCCAAATTCCACCCTGCCGACGCGTCCACCAAAGGTCAAGGCCACCCTGCCCACCGTCGCGCCGACTGGCAAAAATCAAAGTGGAATCATTGAAAAAATAAGGCGATTGGTCGCCCATTTCAGGTTGAAAAGGACTTTGAAAAGTGGGCGGCTGCACCGCGAACTCGTCATTTTTGCCAGACGTATCAGCAAAAATTTCACCCGAAAACTGCGAAAAACCTCGAAAAAAGTACAAAACGCGCCCATTTCCATCAAAATCCAAAGCCACTTCCTCGCGGGGCGTGTTCAACAACGTGCCCAAATTTTCTGCAAAATTCCAGCCGCTCGTTTCCAAATTGGCGAAATAAATATCCGAACGCCACAATCCTGCGAAGGCATCTTCCAAACCTTCGTCTGTCCGTTGCCCGCCCGTGCAACCAATTCTGGCTGACGAAAAATACAAACGGTCGGCATGATTGACCGACGGAACGGGCGCAAAATCATCGCCCGACGAGTTCACGCGGTCGCCTAAATTCTCGACCAAAGCCACCGCCGGGTTTTCCAAAACGGCCATCCCGGCGACACACCTTTTGATATTGTCCACCGCATTTGCCCGAAAAACGTGTTTTGCGGGCGCGTTTTTCAAATAATTTTTGTAAAAAACAATTGCTTTTTGCCACTCCGACTGCGCGTGCAACGTGCGGGCCAAATAATAAAACAGGTCTGGGTCGTCCGCTTTTGGGTTTTGATTGAGCACATATTCCAGATATTGACGTGCTTTTTCGGCATCGTGCAACTGAAAATGGCAAATCCCGAGTTTGACCAGCACCTCTTCGTTGCCCGGTTTTTGAAGTTGATATTGGCCAAAAGCCATCGCCGCATCTTGCCAACGCCGATTGGAAAAATATTTTTCCCCGTTTTTTTTCAAATCGGTCGGAATTTGCGCCGCCGGATTTTGTGGAAAAAAAAGCACTGCGAACGAGGCGCAAAAAATTATCTTGCTGAAAAAATTCATTTCAAAAATTGATTTTTAAGGCGCAAAAATAGAATATCATCATGCTAAAAATTGACCACCTCGGCATCGCCGTAAAAAATATGGACGCGGCGAACGACCTTTTTAAAAAACTGCTCGGCCACGAACATTACAAAATTGAAAATGTCGTCTCCGAAAAAGTGGCGACCTCGTTTTTTCAAATCGGCGAATCGAAAATCGAACTGCTCGAAGCGACCGACCCGGACAGCCCGATTGCAAAATTTATCGAAAAACGCGGCGAAGGAATCCACCACATCGCGTTCGAAACGGACGACATCCGGGCTGAAATTGAGCGGCTGGAAAAGGAAGGTTTCGTGCCGCTGAACCGCGAACCAAAACGTGGGGCGGACAATAAATGGGTGGCGTTTTTGCACCCAAAATCGTCGAACGGGGTGCTTGTCGAACTGTGTCAAACAATTTTAGACACATAGTTCAGATAGGTTTTTTCACATAGAAAACATAGGTTTTTGAAGTTTAAAATCTTATGTTTTCTATGTGAAAAAACCTATCTGAACTATGTGTCAAAACAAGTCGGCAATGCTTCGTGGTCTCCTTTTCTTCTCCCAAAAAAATCCGGCCAATTGAACAGGCTTGTTTTTCACTTCTTTCATTGGTATAAACTTGCCTTTTGGGTCTTTATAAAATTTGATGCTATTGACTTTATTATCGCCAAAAAACAATCGCATATCTGCACATTCTGTTTGATTGACACCGATATAAGCCTTCTTATCGTCTTGTGCATAATATGCGGCTTCTGCTTTTCCCTCGACCAACATTTCACGGACTTCATCTTCTCTAAAAATAGCGGTCGTGTTATCGCCCTTAATTTGGTTAAATAACAACTCGTCTTCCGAATTGACAACGAACGTGTTTTTCAATAACCAAATCTTATCCAACTTCTTGTTTTTCAATGCCATGCGAATTGTATCACCCGAAAACTGGGAAGTATCCGACCAGATAATCGGCTGTTTATTTATTGGAAAAAACCTAAAAATACTATCCGCAGAACTGTAAGACAATGAATCACTAACCGCCTGTAAATCGCTCTTAAAAATCCTTACATCTCGATAAGCCAATAATAGTCTATCATCTTTTAAAGTATCCGGTTTAAAGGAAGTCAAAACTTCCGCAGTCATATAAAGTGTATCATTTTCTATCAAACTCTTCATCATCGGGCGGGCGGATTTATCAAAACCGCCTGTTGCATTGACAAAATCAGACTTTTTATTGTAATCAATTCTATTTGCTAAAATTGTGTAATCACTCGCAGTGTCTATAAAAACAACATTACCAACCGCCAAACCCGCGCCCAATTCATCATTAAAATCCAATGAATCCGCTACAATAACATTATTACCGTCAATAACTTTTGAACGGCCTGTCATTTGATATTTCTTATTGCGACTATCGTATTTAATGCGTTCACCTGTTATATCTTGTGTGCTATCTCGATAATGTGCATTTCCTGATAAAATAGCAATTTCTGTATCCGTATTGTACCGGATTATATCGGCTTCTATCTTTTTTGTCTTCTCTTCAATATACGCATCGCCTTCCAAAGTGTATTCTTTTGTGGTGCCGTCATAACGCATTTTAGTGGCGCGACCACGTTGTTCTTCTTTTTCATATTGTGGGTTCTTATCGAACTCGGCGAAGTTGTTTTCAATATCATAAAAACCGCCTTCCGTATAGATTTTGCTTTCTTTTTGAGTGATTAAAGTCGGGGCCAAAAAACGCGCAATTTGCGTCTCGGTATTGAAAGCCAAAGTATCCGTCCGCAGCGTAAATTCAGGGTCGGTGACCAGCACGTCTTGTTTAAAAAACACCTCTTTTTCATTGACAAAATACGTCCCGCGACGGCTCGACAATTGGCTTTTCCCGTTCGACAAAGTCGCCCCGGAATTGTAGGTCGCCACTTTTTTGTCCAAATCGTAGTGCAGTTTTTCGGTAAAAAGTTTCTGCTGCCCGTTTTCCAAAACCACGTTCCCGAACAAATCCGACTGCCGGACGACGGCAGAATACCACGCCGAATCCGAGAAAATTTTCAACGTGTCGCCCTGCTCGATGACCACGTCGCCGGACAAAATCGCCACATCGTTTTCGAGCCAAGCCGTGTCGGCATAAACCAAAGTATTGCCCTCGCGGAGCCGCACATTTCCCGAAAGTTTTTGGATGACGCGCTCGCCGCGCACAAAATATTCACCGACATCGGAGTATTCGACCTTGATTTTTTTGGTCGAATCCTGCGGCGGGGCGGGCATGGAAATTGGGTTTTGGGCAAACGCCAGATTTGAAAAAAGGAGAAAAAGTAAAGTTTGGAAAAGGTGAGTTTTCATCAAAAGTCATTTAAAAAATAAAGGCAAATTTGCCAATTCAAGAATTGGAGGTCGAAATTTATTTCGACCCAGCGTTTGGTCGAAAATAAATTACACACACCCTTTTGTCGAAAAAAAATTAGACCACCAGAGAACCGAAAAA
>JANNMS010000259.1:0-8950 GCA_031398055.1 Saprospirales bacterium
GCACGTCGGCCTCGCTGGCCAGGGCCCAGAACGCCGCCTGTCCCTCGGCGGACTTCAGGTCCAACTGCACCGAGCGCTTGCCGCGATGGGTGTTGCGGAACCAGTCCAAACCCATAATTTATTCAAAATGAACGACTTAACTTGGCAAACCCATCGAAAACGAGCCGCTGCCTTCGCCAACGAATGGGCCACCGAACGCGACGAAAAAGGGGAAGCCCACTCGTTTTGGGACGCATTTTTCAAAATCTTCGACCTCGAACGACGCCATTTTGCACGCCACGAAAGCCGCGTCGCCCGCGTCGGGAAAGGCAAAGGTTTCATTGACCTTTTTTGGCCGGGAAAACTGCTCGTCGAACACAAATCTGCCCACAAAAACCGAGAGGAAGATTGGCAAGAAACCCTCGGCCAAGCACTCGATTACATCGAAAATTTGCCCAAAAATCTCCACCCGCAGGTCGTGGTGCTTTGCAATTTCCAAAAATTCAGGGTTTTTGATTTGACAAAAAACGATGGCAGCCGCTCGTTTTTGGAAGTCGAAACCGCAGATTTGCCCCAGAAAATCAAGGTTTTTGAGTTCATCCCGCGTTTTGCCGAAAAGATTTTTGAGGAAGAGGAAAGGGTAAATCTTAGGGCCATCGAATACATGGCCGCCATCCACGACGTGCTCACGAAAAGCGGTTATCGCGGCCACGACCTCGAATTGCTGCTGGTTCGCATCCTTTTTTGCCTTTTTGCCGAGGACACGGGCATTTTTGAGCCAAAACAGTTTTCCAATTTTATCGAAAAAGAAACCCTCGAAAACGGCTCGGACATCGGCCAAGCCTTGCTCGAACTTTTCGAAGTGCTCGACACGCCGGTGCGCGGGCGCGACGAAAAATTCAAAGGACGAATCCGCCAATTTAATTATGTCAACGGCGGCCTGTTCGCCGAGCCGCTGTCCGTCGCGCCGCCGTCGCTCGCCGGCATCCGCAACGTGATTTTGAACTGCGCCCCGTTCGATTGGTCGGAAATCAGCCCCGAAATTTTTGGTTCGCTGTTCCAAGCGGTGCTTTCCTCGGCGGAGCGGCGGTCGCTCGGTGCGCATTTTACCTCCGAAAAAAACATCCGGCGGCTCGTCGAACCGCTGTTTTTGCGCGATTTGTGGGCAGAACTCGACGAGGCGCGGACGAACCCGAAAAAATTAGAAACCTTCCGCCGCAAAATCGGCTCGCTCCATTTTCTCGACCCGGCCTGCGGTTGCGGCAATTTTTTGGTCGTGACCTACCGCGAACTACGTCTCCTCGACCTCGAAATCCTCAAAATCCAGTTCGCCGAAAAAGGCCAAATGGTCATCGACATCGGTGCGGCGGCCAACGTCCGGCTCCACCAAATGCACGGCATCGAAATCAAACCGGTCTCCGCGCTGATTGCCCAAACGGCCCTCTGGCTCACCGACCACCAGTGCAACCGGCTGCTCCAAAACACGCTCGGAATGGCCGTGCCGAGCATCCCGCTCTCCAAAACCACCCAGATTTTGACCAAAAACGCACTCCAAACCGACTGGCAATCGCTGCTGCCCGACGGCGCGCGGTTCGATTTTATCATCGGAAATCCGCCGTTTTTGGGGCATCATTATCAAGATGCGGAGCAAAAAGCAGATTTATTAAATGTTTTTGAAAGCAAAAACGCACTCGGCACGCTGGATTTTGTCAGTTGCTGGTTTATCAAAGCCGCTCGAATTATCCAAAATTCAAACACCAAAGTGGCTTTTGTTTCCACCAATTCGATTTCGCAGGGCGAACAAGTTGGGCTGTTGTGGAAAGAAATGTGGAAACACAAAATATTTATCCATTTTGCCCACAACACTTTTCGATGGAACAACGAAGCACCCGGCGTTGCCGCCGTGCATTGTGTGATTACTGGTTTTGCGTCATTTGATGTCAAAGAAAAATGGCTTTTCGATTATTCAGAAAATATAAATGGCGACACAATCCCGGTCAAAGTCAAAAACTTGAATCCATATTTGGTCGAAGCGGGGAATGTTTTGATTTTGAACCGTTCCGAACCAATTTGCGGAACGCCCAGAATGCTTTGGGGAAATAAACCAACCGACGGCGGCAATTTTCTTTTCGAAAACGAAGACGAACTCAAAGATTTTTTGAAAAAAGAGCCAAATGCAAAAAAATGGATTCGGCCATACATGGGCGGCGAGGATTTTATCAAAGACAAAAAACGGTGGTGCCTTTGGATAAAAGATATTTCCGAAAAAGAACTGGAAGATTTGCCAGAAGTCAAAAAACGGGTGGCCGCCGTGCGAAAAATGCGCCTCGAAAGCAAGGCCGAAGCCACCAGAAAAAAAGCAGCGACCCCGCACGTTTTTTCACAAGTTGCACAACCAGAAACCGATTATTTGGCCGTGCCGGAAGTCTCTTCGGAAAGACGAAAATATATTCCAATAGCATTTGTTTCAAAAGATGTGATTGCCAGCAACACGATTCAACTGATTCCAACTTCTGACAAATACCTTTTTGGCATCCTCGTTTCCGAAATGCACATGGCTTGGACTCGGTATGTTTGTGGCAGGCTGAAAAGTGATTATCGGTATTCAAACTCAATCGTTTACAACAATTTCCCTTTCCCCGAAAACGTGGGCGATTTGGAAAAAGCGGCAGTCGAGCAGGCAGCGCAGCAGGTTCTGGACACCCGCAAAAAACACGCGCCCAAATCGCTCGCCGAACTGTACGACCCGCTGAAAATGCCCGCCGACCTGCTGGCGGCGCACCGTTTTTTGGACAAAAAAGTGGACGAAAGTTATGGATTGAAAAAGGGTTTTGCGAGCGAGGCAAAGCGGGTGGCGTGGCTTTTTGAAAAATATGGGGAGTTGGTGGGGCGGGGGAAATGAAAATGGTGGGGGCGGAAGTTTTTTTGAACTGTATTTTTTAGCGGGAAAGGTGCGTAGCACCGTAAATATTTGTAGAAAATCAAGCGAAAGCATATTCAAAAGGTGCTTAGCACTGGAACATTTGACCATCGAATATCCCGGTGCTACGCACCTTTTGGAAAATATGGTCAACGTTCTCTACAAATATTTACGGTGCTACGCACCTTTCCCGCTAAAAAATACACTTCCAGTTTTTTTGGAAAAGGTGAAAAGTGGAGCAGTGAATCTTAATTTTGTGCAAAAAAATCACCGATGAATATGGAGACCATTCTTGTTTTGCCTCAAAATGTGGAGCAAAAAAACACCATCGAAGCCTTTTTGACGACTTTGAAAATTCATTTTAAAACTACAAACTTAACATTTGGAGAACTGGAAGCACGGCTGTCGCCCGGCAAATTTGGAACATCGGAGGCTTCTGATATTTTGACCAAACTTTTGGAATCAAAACGCAAATCAATTTCTGAAACCCAATTTTAGATTTTTTGAAACTCAATTTTCCGCTCCCCACAATGTCATTCCTACGGAATGACATTGTGGGGAGTTTGAAATCTGATTATTTTTAAATTTAATAAAAACCTCGGAATCACTTGGTTTTGCTCCCCAAATCGTAATTCGTAAATCTAAAATCACAAATCCAAAATGTACGGAGACGTAAAAAATCAACTGCAAACCGAACTCGACGGCATCCGCGAGGCGGGACTTTACAAAGAAGAGCGCATCATCACGACGCCGCAGGGCGCGGTCATCGCCACGACGAAACAGCCGGAAGTGCTGAATTTTTGCGCGAACAATTACCTCGGTTTGTCGAGCCACCCGGCGGTGATAAAAGCGGCGGCGGCGGCTTTGAAAACACACGGCTACGGCATGTCGTCGGTGCGGTTCATTTGCGGAACGCAGGACATCCACAAAGAATTGGAGCGGAAAATCGCCGATTTTCTCGGCATGGAAGACACCATATTATATGCAGCAGCTTTCGATGCGAACGGCGGGCTGTTCGAGCCACTTTTGGGCGAGGCGGATTGCATCATTTCCGATGAACTGAACCACGCGAGCATCATCGATGGCATCCGGCTTTGCAAGGCTAAAAGGTTGAGGTACAAGCACAACGACATGAAATCTTTGGAAAGCTGTTTGCAAGAATCCGAGGGTTGCCGCCGCAAATTGATATTCACCGACGGCGCGTTTTCGATGGACGGGACGATCGCCGCGCTGGACAAAATCTGTGATTTGGCGGAAAAATATGGCGCGATGGTCGGCATCGACGAGTGCCACGCGACGGGTTTTTTGGGAAAAACGGGCCGCGGCACGCACGAATATCGAAACGTGATGGGTCGCGTGGACATCATCACCGGGACGCTCGGCAAGGCTTTGGGCGGTGCGCTCGGCGGTTTTACATCGGCCAAAAAAGAGATTGTTGAAATGTTGCGGCAGCGGTCGCGGCCATATTTGTTTTCAAATACGTTGTCGCCGGTCATCGTCGGGGCGAGTTTGAAGGTTTTTGAATTGTTGAGTTCGACCACGAAACTGCGCGACCAACTGGAACGCAACACGAAATTTTTCAGGAAAGCGATGACAAAAGCGGGTTTCGACATTTTGAAAGGCGACCATCCGATCGTGCCGATCATGTTGTACGATGCGAAATTGGCGCAGGATTTCGCCCGCGAACTTTTGGACGAGGGCATTTATGTTGTTGGTTTTTTCTATCCGGTCGTAGCGCAGGGCAAGGCTCGGATTCGGGTGCAAATTTCTGCGGGGCACAAAAAAGAACATTTGGAAAAAGCGGTGGCGGCATTTACGAAAGTGGGGAAGAAATTGGGGGTTTTGAAATGAATGAATTGGAGGGCGGAATTTATTCCGCCTTTTTTATGGCCGGAATAAATTCCGCCCTCCAATTTTACCCATTGTTATTTTCCGAAAAAAACGGCTGATGATAGTGCCGTTTTTCGGTCGCTTTGTAAAGCGCATTGGCGAGTGCCCCAAAAACGGGCGGGAACGGTGGCTCGCCCATCCCGGTCGGGTCAATATCGTTTTTCACGAAATAAACTTCGATGGATTTGGGTGCTTCCGAATGTCGGATAAGCCGATATTTATCAAAATTGCTTTGCTGCGGCACGCCGTTTTTGAAAGTCAGTTCGCTGTACATCGCGTGCCCGATTCCGTCCACGATGCCCCCTTCGGCCAGGTTTGTGGCAGCATCCGGGTTGACCACGATGCCGCAATCTATCGCGGAATAAACTTTTTGAAACACGGGGTAGCCGTTTTCAATGGTCAGTTCCAGCACAATGGCAACGTAGGAATTGTGGCAAAAATAAGCCGCCACGCCCCGGGACGTGCCCGGTTTTTGCGCTGCCCAACCTGATTTTTCCCTGACCAATTCGAGCACGCCAGCGTAACGAGCGGCTTCATAATCATTGTTGGTGCCGACGGGGTTCTCTTTTGCCCGTTTTATCAGTTCCAAACGGAATTCGATGGGGTCTTTTCCCATCGCCTCGGCGAGTTCATCGAGAAATGATTGCTCTGCGCCCGCGATAAAATTTGACCTCGGTGCGCGGAACGCACCCACCGTGATATTGCTGTCAATCGTCCATTCTTCGGCCAAATAATTTTCAATGGCACCTGCCGGAAAACGGTTTGCAGCCAGCGGACTTTCCGGCAAACCGCCTGCTTTCACATGAAAACCAATCAATTTGTTGTCGGCATCGAGTGCTGCCCGATACGTTGCATAATATGATGGGCGGTAATTTCCGAAAGTCATATCGTCCTCGCGGGTGTAAATCAACTTGACAGGCGCGTTCATTTTTTGGGAAATGACTGCCGCCTCGACCAAAAAATGTCCGTACAACCTGCGACCAAAGCCACCGCCCATCCGCGTCATTTGAACATCCACCTTTTCGAGCGGCAGGCCGAGACGTGCTGCCACCGTTTTTTCCATGATTTCAGGAGTCTGGATGGGGCCGACGAGTTCCGCTTTTTCGGAGGTGACGTGGGCAAAAAAGTTCATCGGTTCCATCGTGTTGTGTGCGAGAAATGGAGCGGAATAATTGCGTTCGATGACCCTCGCGGCGTTTTTGAAAGCTTGCTCTGGGTTGCCGTCTTTTCGGACGGTTTTGCCGGTTTTTGCGCCCATTTCGGCCATTTTTGACCGGTGGGTTTCGGTATTTTCCAGACCTGCTGGCCTGTTCAGCGTTATTTTTCTGCCGAAAATTTCCATTTCGTGGTTGATGTCGCCGGCCGCTTCCCACTCAGTTTTCAGTGCTTTTTTTGCATTCAAAACCTCCCAAGTCGTGTTGCCCACGACGACTGCCAACTCGGTAAAGGCACTGTTGTCAAAGGCGCTGAACGCGTGCCCTTCATTGTAAGTTTTGATTGTAAAAATATCGCGCACGCCGGGCATCCGACGGGCGGCGGAGTCGTCCACAGATTTGAGTTTCATCCCAAATGCCGGCGGATGGACAATCATGGCAATCAACATTCCTTCCCGGTAAAAATCCAATCCAAAAAGCGGCTGTCCGGTGACGATTTTGAGGCCGTCCACATTTTTTCGGGAAGTGCCGATGATTTTGAAATCGGCTTTGTTTTTCAACGGGACTTCTTTCGGCACGGGGATTTGGGCTGCTGCGGCTGCCATTTCTCCAAAACCTGCCGATTTTCCGCTGTTTTTATGAAAAAGCATACTATTTTCGGTGGTGATTTCTTGGACTGGCACTTGCCAAGTTTTTGCTGCCGCCTCGCGGAGCATCTGCCGTGCCGTTGCCCCAGCCATTCGGAGTGCGTTCCAAGCATGCCGAATGGACTGGCTTCCGCCGGCCAATTGCCGGGTAAAAATGGCCGTATTCAGCGGTGCCTGCTCCACGACGACATCTTTCCAGTCCACATCCAGTTCTTCGGCCACAATCATGGGCATTGAAGTTTTTACATTTTGCCCGATTTCGGGGTTCGGTGAAAGGATGGTCACTTGGCCGTTTGCGGCTATTTTCAGAAAGCCGTTCAACTCAAACCACCCGTTTGGCAGTTGCTCAATTTCGGTTGGAGATGGGTTGAGCCCTGCCAACCAGTTGAATTTCAGCAACATCCCGCCGCCAGCCAGCACGGTGGATTTTATAAAAGACCTGCGTCCGAGACTTGTTTTTACCGTTGTCATTTTTCAAAAAAATTAAGTTTTTGAAAGAAAAAAAAGATTTTGGGAATGTCGAAGCATCGGTTTGCTCAACCGTTTGCAGCCATTTTTACCGCTTTTTTGATGCGCGTGTAAGTTCCGCAGCGACAAATGTTGCCGTTCATGTAGGTTTCGATTTCTTCGTCGGACGGGTTTGGGTTGGTTTTCAGCAGTGCTGCTGCGGTCATAATTTGTCCGGCTTGACAGTATCCACATTGTGGGACATCCACTTCCAACCATGCTTTTTGCACGGGATGATCGCCGTTTTCAGACAAACCTTCGATGGTGGTGATGGGTTTTTTCCCGACGGACGAGACGGGTAGCACGCAAGAACGGGTCGCTGCTCCGTCCAAATGAACCGTGCAAGCACCGCACATGGCCATGCCGCAGCCATATTTGGTGCCCACCAAATGCAGGTGGTCGCGCAAAACCCAGAGCAGCGGAGTGGTCGGGTCGACATTTACCTGCTGCTTTTTGCCGTTGATTCTTAAATTAAACTTTGCCATGTTGATAAGATATTTATGCAAAAATAGAAACTCTTTTTGTGCAGAAGGAAACCAAAATCAAACGATTGGTTACAAAATCAAACAACTTCAAACCTCCAAGTACTTGGAGGTCGAAATTTATTTCGACTAAAAATTTTTCAAAACCTGGATTATCAATCAAGGTTGAGCTGCCACAAGTCGAAATAAATTTCGACCTCCAAACCTAAGCCCCCAAATTCCCAAACTCCCGCCATTTTTCCTCCATCGCCCGAAGCACTTTTTGCTGAAAATAAAGCGGGTGGTGCTTCGAGACGTGCCGCCGCGATTTCAGCGCGACGCCAAAAGTTTCATCGTCAAAATGGCTAAACTTTTTTTTCCAAAAACCGACGGTTATTTTCATGGCGAAGTGGTCAAAAACGCGACCTAGCCAGCCGCTGAGCAGCCATTCCAGACTTTTTTTGAAAAATGAATGGTCGCACGGCGGCACATTTTCCGTCGTCCTTTTTGGGAAATTTGGGTAAAAATTCATCGTCCACGACTGGTTGATGGCGTACAATTTTTCGTAAAAATCGCCGTCGAGCACGGGCAGCAGCGTGACGATTTCGGTGGCGGTGAACAGGTTTTTTTCCTCGATTTCGAGGTGCTCCGTGTCCACGAAGTAATTGATACAGAAGTACTTGTGCGAATTGAGCAGGAAAATTTTTTTGTAAACCGTCAGTAAAATCCGGGCCAGCCAAAGTCGTCCCGGCGCGGTGACGATGAAAAAATCAATGTCCGAATCGGGAGTCATGCAATGTTTGGAAAGCGACCCGGAAACCATCACGGCGCGGACAAACGGGAAGCGGCCAATCAGTTTTGCTTTTTGAAAAGCGATGGGCAAAAGTTCGTCGGCGCGGCAGTTGTTTTCCTTTCTTTTTTCCACCCAATCGGGTTGGTTTTTGGTGAGGTAAAAATTTTCAATTTGAAAAACCACGCCGTCAGCCACCAGATCTTCCAATTTTTCGAGGATTTCGCCAGCCGATTTTTCAGGGCAATTTGAAAAATGGAACACTTCCTGCCCGGTCAACGGGTAGGAAAAAATCTCGAAATACAGCAGCGCGCCGATGATTTCGCGGGCAGTTTGACAAATGGAAGTGGAGTTGGTGGCAGTCATTGGGCAAAGATGTTTTTGATTTTAGAATTCAAGCAAAAACAATGTCGAAAGGTAGTTGAGGTGTTGGTTTTTGACAAAAGCAGTTGGTTGGACGGGGTAAATTTCTTTCCAAAATTTACAAATCCCAAAAAGGCATAATTTTTGAAATACCAAATCCGCCTCGGCGAATGGTTATTGGTTATTAGTTATTGGTTGATTAGTTATGGGGAATTTAGCCAAACCAATAACCAATAACT
>JANNMS010000305.1:0-4910 GCA_031398055.1 Saprospirales bacterium
ATTTTCGCGGATTTTTTCGCCACAAAAAAATCCGCGAAAATCCGTTCCATCCGCGTCATCCGTTTTTCCAATCCTACCCAGTTTAGCAATCAATTCCGAACCATCCGCACCATTTTCTGAAACCGCCCTGCCTGAATTTGCAAAAAATAAACGCCTTCCGGCAAATCAAAAGGCAACGAAATCGGCTCGACCCGCTCCCCAGAAAAATTTCCCAAATCAAAACCCGCGACCGGCTGTCCGACCGAGTTGAAAAGTTGCAAACTCACCGGCAGGTTTTCCGTCGTTTCCATTTGAACCGTAAATTTTCTATCGAAAACTGTGGGGAAAACCGCCGCTTTCAAATGCCCCGACGGGTCAAAAGTGGCCGAAGTCAACCGAAATTTGGCAACAATCGTATCCGCCCCGTTCAAAGTCACGCTGACCGACGGGTTTGCCGGGTCGGGCGCGATGGCCGCAAGTTTGGATTGCCAGCGATCAAAAAACAGGCCGGCGGCGGGCGCAGCGACCAATTTGTTTTCCATATTGCTAAAATATTCGCCCGTCCAAGTCGCGCCAGACGCCGGCAAAGTGTTCACCGAAATCGTCCCGGCGGCTGGCGGGTCCACCATAAAAGTCACTGGCCACGGCCCTTCGATTTCATAACAATCAATCAGGCCGTCATCCAAAAGCGCACATTTTCGCTCCACGAAATACCGGAGCCGTGCCAAATTCGCCTTCCATTCATCAAAAGTCCCGTACCACCGCTCGGCGTGCATCGCCATTTCGGGTTCGATGACCGCCGCCATGCTGTCCAAAACGTGCAACATATTTTCACAACTAAAAACCGTGTTCGCCATGTCGGCCTGCCGCGAGACGTACAATTGCTCAAATTCCGGGTTTTTCCGCAGCCTCGTCAACACTTTTATGTGTTGCTCCGGGTCAGGATTGCCCCAATTCGTGTCAAATTCATCAATATCGCAAGGCTTTGCAAACGGCGAAGTGTCCGGGACGCCCGTGTAATTGATGTAAAAACCAAACGTCGCGTCGTTGTCCCAAAGAATGTAGCCCCATTTTTTGTGCTCGCCTGCCGGGTCGAGGCCGCGCCACCAACCCGTGTTGTAATTCAGCCAATCCGAGCAAACCGTGTTCGTGTTCACCACAAAATAATCAATCAAACTCAGCACGTCGAGACGGTCAGTGACGTATTTATAGTTCGCCGAATCGGCCATATTTTTAGTATTGATGTACGCCCGCAACAAACTCCAATCTGTAATCGCCTTTTGGCCGCCGTATTCTGCCCAAGTATTTCCCCAAGTCAGGACGTATTGCAGATCGAATTTGCCCTGTTTGTAATAAAAATCAGTGTAATCGTGGTCATCCGGGTTTTCCCGGAACGAATAAATGCCCCAATATTGGCCATTCAAATACACGATGCAGCGCGTCGAAGCACGCACATCCAGCCGCATTCCGCCCAATTTTGCCAGCGATTGCACATAATCATCTCGCATGTGGGCACTTCCGGCGTTTTGCGGATGGTGCGCCGCCGGGTAATTGTCGTCGCCAGATGCCCGCAAAATGATTCGCTGGTAATCTTTTCGCGGCGAAATTTCAAAAATTTGCTCCTCCAAAGCCGCCGAATACCCAAATTCGTCCCTCGAAATCCAGTCCAACGACCGCTGGTCATTTGCCCAACTGTCCTGCCCGTGGCTGTTCAACTCGCCGTAACTCCTCGTTTTTCGCGTTTTGTCTTTTCCAAAATACTCAAAACTGCCAATCGGGCGCAAGTTTTGGTCGCCGTTCGCCAGTTCCAAAACCCCGTCCGCGCCAATCGAAACCACCACCATCGAATGGTCAACATTGATAAAATAAGTATTGTACTGCACAAAACTGGGCAAAATCTGCGGGTCGGCTGAAAAAGTCGCGGCTTTCACGACCGCCGTTTTTTTCAAAACAAGCGGTTTTGTGTAAATCGGCGATGCCAAATTGGGTTCGCTGCCATCCAACGTGAACCGAATCTCACCACCGGGCTCGACGGTTTCCACCGAAACGACCACCGAATCTTTGTAAAAACCGGCGGTTTTGTCCATCGCCGGCCGGTCGGCGAAGCGGGTAAATTTCGTGGAAACGTCGTTCGATAATTTCGGCGAGGGCTGGGTGCAAATTTTCCAATTGCTCGCCCCGTCTGTTTCGCGCGCCTGTGATTGGTGGGTCTTGGTTTTTTGCACCTCGATCTGGTCGGCAAAAATGCCGTCGGGGCGGACGAGCGTTATTTTTTCCGCCGTTTTTTTGGTCTGCGAAAGTTTGAAATTGGTGTGCATCCCGGCCACCAATTGCGTGTCGCGGCCACTGCACCAGACCCGGACAAAACCGTTCGCCGGAATATTTGTCGGTGTTTTGAAAACCCATTTTTGGGGTTTGTTCGGGTTGTCGGTCAATGACCAACCGCCGAGGTCAACGGCCGAATTTGTCGTGTTGTACAGTTCAATCCAATCTTCGTAGTCTAAATGATTGTCCTGAAATTGTTTCCAATTTGCAGCAGAATACTCGTTGATTAAGATTTGTGCAGATAAATTTTTTGTAAAAAGCAAAAAATTCAAAAAGGTAAAAAAACAGGTTTGGATAAAAAGTTTGGCCATGATTTTTTCAAATTTTAGATTGCAAATAGATTTGGATAACAGATTTCGGGAAATTCCTTCCCGGTTGACAAAGACACTCCAAATTTTAGGATTTAAAAAATGGAAGACCGTTTTTTGTCAATGCCCGACAGCGGAAAATGTAGATTTGCCCAAAAAAAATCATGTCCATTTTCAGCCGCCTGCTTTCGTTCATCAAATTTTCCCCAAATTCAAAAACCGTCGCTGCGCAACTTCGCCAGCCGAGCGGTTTTTTGGGCGTCGCGGTGGGCAAAAAAATGAACCAATCCAATGCCTTGCTGTACCATTTTGTTTTTGAAAAAATGGAAATCCAGCCGGGCGAATCCATTTTGGAAATCGGTTTTGGCAACGGCCAATTTTTCCCCGACCTTTTTTCAAAAGCCGAGAATTTGAAAATTTCGGGGTTGGATTTTTCAAAAAAGATGGTCGGCGAGGCTGCCCAAAAAAATCAAAAAGCCATCCGGGATGGAAATTTGATTTTAAAATTTGGTGCGAGCGACCAAATGCCTTTTGCTGACGGCAGTTTTGACAAGGTTTTTTGCATCAACGTGGCTTATTTTTGGGAAAACCCCGCCGACCATTTGGCTGAAATTTTACGGGTTTTGAAATTCGGCGGAAAATTTTACGCTTGTCTCCGCGAAAAATCGAGCATGGAAAAAATGCCGTTCACCGAGTTTGGTTTTACAAAATACGAGGCAAATGATTGGGCAGCGGTTTTAGAAAAAAGTGGTTTTGGAAAATCCGAGACCCATTTTTTGCACGAAACCGGTATCCCCGGACCGGATGGAAAAGCACTCGAATTGGATTCTTTTTGCTCGGTGGCTTCCAAAAATTGACCGATTCACTAACTTTTTAAAATCTAAAAAATGAAAAATCTGATTTTCAAATTCATGCTTTCGATGCCCGTATTGGGTTTCATTTTTTTGCAATCTGGCTGTTTTCCATCCCAAAAAACTAGCGGCGGTGGAAAATTTTGGGAAACATATTACCAAAACCAAATCGAACCGGGCAGCAAAATCGTGGACGCTGGGCCCACTTTTACGGTCGAGCAAAACGCCGCCGGACAATTTTTGTGGCGCGAATATTTTTACGACACCCGGCAAAAAATCAATGAATCGGTCGTGGACAATCCCGAAAACTTGCGAAAAATCGGAAAGCACAAATCCTGGACGGACGGGGGGGCTTTGACCACCGAAGGCCAGTTTCGGAATGGAAAACACGAAGGGGTTTGGAAATTTTACAGTTCAGAAACCGGAAAACCGAGCCGGATGGGCGTTTACAAAAACGGCGATGCGACCGGTGAATGGACAGAATACCATCCGGAAGGCGGCAAAAAGTACGTTTGCAACTACGTTTTGGGCAAAAAAGAAGGAAAAGAAATAGAATATGACATTTCCGGAAAGGTCGTTGGAGAAAAAATTTGGAAGGACGGCAAACTTGAATCGCCCACGAAATCGGAAAATCCGCAGGAAAATGGCATTTACGATTACACAGAAGTGCCGCCTTCGTTTCCCGGTGGCGAGGCAGCATTGATGAAATTTATCAGTTCCAACATCAAATACCCGAACATGGCGAAGGAATATAATCTGCAAGGCCGGGTGATTGTTTCGTTCGTCGTCGGAAAAGATGGGGCAGTTCAGGATCTCAAAATCATCCGGGGCGTGTGTTTTGCTATGCAAAATGAAGTGATTCGGATCATGAAATTGATGCCAAACTGGCAACCCGGCACGCAAAACGGCAATCCGGTAAAAGTCAGGTACACTTTGCCAGTGATGTTCAGATTGGAATAAATTTAAAATTTTCAGGAAAAATGCAGCAACCCATCATTTTCAAACCCGACCCCGCCGCCGAGTTTTTCACCGACGAAGGCTGTTTTATTTTGGAAAATGCCAACTCGCCGCTCGACCCCGATTGTTCGGTGGCACGGGCGCGGGTCAGGCCGGGCGTGACGACGCGGTGGCATTTTTTGGAAGGCACCGCCGAGCGGTATTTGATCCTTTCTGGAATGGGAAAAGTGGAAATTGGCGACCTGCCGCCGACCCTCGTCGAACCAGGCGATGTGGTCATCATCCCGCCCGGCGCGCCGCAACGCATTGAAAATGTGGGTGTTGAGGATTTGGTTTTTTACTGTATTTGCACGCCGAGATTTTTGGTGGAGCGATATTTTGAGGTAGAAAATCCTATTTCATAATTTTGAAAAACGCATTTTGTCATTCCGAAGGAACCCGCCCCAATCCAGTTTTTCGCTTCAAAATTGGGTTGAAACTGGATTGGGAC
>JANNMS010000067.1:0-48216 GCA_031398055.1 Saprospirales bacterium
TACATAAAATCCCTTCGGGATTTCTCGTGCATGTCCATTTCAATTTCTATAAACATAGATTCCCTTCGGGAATGGATTTTAATGCGTTTGACCTGAAAACGAGGTTTGGTTTGGCCATCGAAGAAAAGTAATCGTAATTTCAAAAGCAACATTTCGTCGGAAAATTACGTCAAACCAACCCGCCAAACTTCAACTTTGTCTTTCCAAAAAAATTTAAACACAAATAATGAAAAAAATCACGCTGATTTTGCTCGCCATTTCCAGCCTCAGTTTCTTGGCTTTTAAAAATTTAGACTCTGGCAAATATTTTGAAATTGCCAAAAATCTTGAAATTTTTGCCAATGCTTACAAAGAACTCAACCATTCTTATGTTGACGAACTTGACCCCGGCCAATTGATGCGCCGAGGCATGGATTCGATGTTGGAAGGCCTTGACCCGTTCACAAACTACATTTCCGAAACCGATATCGAAGGCTACCGCTACCTCACCGAAGGCAAATACAATGGCCTTGGCGCGCAGTCGAAACGCATTGGCGATTGGGTAATCATTACTGAAATTTACGAAAACAGCCCAGCCCACAAAGCAGGTTTGAAGGTTGGCGACGCGATTACTTCGGTGGACGGCCAAAATGCAAAAGGCCGCTCCGACCATGAAGTGATGGAATTTTTGCGCGGCTTTCCCGGCACCTCGGTTGACCTCGGCGTGCGCCGCCCCGGCGAGGCGAAAGATTTGAAAATCAGCCTGAAACGCGATGAAGTCACCGTGCCGAACGTGCCGCATTTTGGGATGGTTTCGGGAAATGTGGGGTACGTCAACCTGACCACTTTTACCCGCGACGCCGGCGAAAACGTGGCGAACGGTCTGCGCCAAATGAAAAAAAGTTATCCAGATTTGAAAGGAATCATCCTTGATCTGCGCGACAACGGCGGCGGTTTGTTGACAGAAGGCGTGAACGTGGCCAATGTTTTTTTGCCGAAAGGCGAATTTATCGTCTCGACAAAAGGCAAAGTACCGGAGTGGGATCGCAGTTTTAAAACTTTGAACAATGCGGTGGACGACAAATTGCCGCTCGTTGTTTTGATTGACCACCTGTCGGCTTCGGCTTCGGAAATCGTTTGCGGGTCGTTGCAAGACCTCGACCGGGGCGTTTTGATGGGGCAATTGAGTTACGGAAAAGGCCTCGTCCAAAACACAAAAGATGTGGGTTACAATGCCAAAATCAAATTGACGACCGCAAAATATTACATCCCCAGCGGTCGCTGCATCCAAGCCGTGCGGTACAAAGATGGCGTCCCGGTGCACATCGCCGACAACGAGCGGGCGCAATTCAAGACCCGTGGCGGACGCCTCGTTTTGGACGGCGGCGGCGTGAAACCTGACGTTTTGTTGCCGATGGACACGGCAAAAGGCGTCGTAAAAGCACTGCTCGAACAAAATATCATCTTCGATTACACGACGCAGTGGGTTTTGAAAAACCCAAAAATTGACTCGATCGAAACTTTTGAGTTCAAAGAATTCGATGCTTTTGTGCAGTTCGCGCAGTCGAAAAACTTTGATTACGAATCCAATTCTGAGAAAAAATTGAAAGAACTTCGGCAAATGGCCATTTCCGATGAATTGAAATTAGACAGTGAAATTTCGAGTTTGGAACAAAAAATCAAGGCAGAAAAGAAGGCCGAAATTGCCCAAAACAAAACCCGAATCATTCGCGAAATTGAGCAAGAAATTGTCGGCAGGTCATTTTTTCAGCGTGGAAAAGTGCGGAAGAGTTTGAAAAACGACCCAGAAATCCAAGAAGCCGTCAAATTATTGGGCGACCCGGCGAAGTACCAGAAAATTTTGGATGGGAAATAATTTCCAATTTTAAAAAAAAAGCCTCTTATCTAATTAAAGATTAGGAACGGGTTTTAAATAAAGGTACAAATTAACGTTCTTTGCCGAAAAGATAGAGTTGACAAAATATAATCAGATAACGGAAGGGTTGATGCTTGGTCATTTTGCCCGATTGTCGGAGCCCCAACGCAGACAGTATGCTTATTTGGAAGCTGAAAAGTTGGGTCGTGGGGGCAAAACGTACATCAGCAAGTTGTTGCACATCAGCCACAAGGCGATCCGCAAGGGCGAAGCCGAAGTGAACAACCCGGAACTTCTGGGTCAAATTCCAGCGGGTCGTCAACGCCGGGCGGGGGGTGGCAGGAAAAAATTTTGCCCGTTTCCCTGACACGGCCAGCTTGCTAGAAGCCTTGATAAACCGGCACAAAGCAGGCAGCCCGACAGACAGCAGCGTGTTTTGGACGCACTTGAAGCCCAAAGAGTTGGCCAAGATTTTCAAGGCGGAACATGGCATTGCAATAAGCCACCGCCAAGTCAAAATCAAACTGCGCCTGATGGGCTTCAAGTACCGAAAACAGAGCAAAAACCTGCCCACCGGTGCTTATGCCGCCCGGGAGCAGCAGTTTCAAATCATTTTCAGTCTGGTATTTGCCATGAGCCTGAACAGTCCGATTATCAGCATGGATTGCAAGAAAAAAGAGCGTTTGGGCAACCTTTACCGGGCGGGCAAGTGCTTCTCACAGGGTCAATTGAAAGTCTATGATCATGATTACGAACACCTTGCGACGGGAAAAGTCATTCCGCACGGCATTTACGACCTGCAAAGAAACGAGGGCTTCATCACCATCGGCACCAGCCACGAAACAGCCGCCTTCATTGCCGAAAACCTGCTGTGGTGGTGGGACGATTTTGGGATACATCATTACCCCGACGCATCCGTCATCCTCGTGTTTTGCGATGCGGGAGGGGCCAATTCGTACCGGCACCATGCTTTCAAGGAGCAAATGCTGGTACTCGCGGCGACCATCGGAAAGGACATTTTAATTTGCCATTATCCGCCCTACGCCTCCAAATGGAACCCCATTGAACATCGCCTTTTTGCTCATGTCCACCATGCCATTCAAGGCATCGTCTTTACTGATTACAAAATTGTCAAAGAACTAATTGAAAAAACAAGAACGGATACCGGATTAAAAGTCATCGTCAGAATCCTTGATAAACACTTTGTTACTGGAATCAAGACGGACAAGGATCAAATTGACTTTTCTCGTATTCAACAAAACCCCAAAATCCCGGAGTTGTCTTATCGAATCGCCGCTTAATTTGTACCTTTATTTAAAAACCGTTCCTAAGAGGCTTTTTCATTTCACTTTTTTTATAAAAACTTATTCATTTTCCTTTTTCGTTTGCAAAGATTGAACATCCGCAGGTTGCGAACTCAAAATCCCTTGTTCCATTTTTGGTTTCACAGGCTGCACATCCGAAGTGCCGTGCCCATATTTTTCACCCAAAATCGGGGCAATCACCAAGCCAATCAAACAAGTCAATTTGATCAAAATGTTCATCGACGGGCCAGAAGTATCTTTAAAAGGGTCGCCCACCGTGTCGCCGGTCACTGCGGCTTTGTGCGGTTCAGAACCTTTATAATACATCGTACCGTTGATTTCGACGCCTTTTTCAAATGACTTTTTGGCATTATCCCACGCGCCGCCAGCATTTGATTGGAAAATCGCCCACAAAACACCGCTCACCGTCACGCCAGCCATGTAGCCGCCGAGCGGTTCTGGCCCCATGAAAAACCCGACGAGCAGTGGGGTGATAATCGTAATCAAACCGGGTGTCATCATTTCACGCAGCGCGGCTTTTGTTGAAATTTCGACGCAGCGTTGATAATCCGCTTTTGCGTTCGGGTCGCCAGCCAAAAGTCCCGGAATTTCGCGGAACTGCCGACGCACCTCGTTCACCATGTCCATCGCTGCTTTTCCAACACTTTGCATCGCAAAAGCGGAGAAAACGACCGGAATCATCGCGCCCAAAAACAGCGCGGCCAAAACATTTGCCTTAAAAATATTGATGCCGTCGATGCCCGTGAAAGTCACGTAGGCCGCAAACAGACCCAACGCCGTCAAAGCAGCCGAAGCAATCGCAAAACCTTTGCCGATGGCTGCCGTCGTGTTGCCGACCGAGTCCAAAACGTCGGTACGGTTGCGGACTTCTTTTGGCAGGTCGCTCATTTCGGCAATGCCGCCCGCGTTGTCGCAAATCGGGCCAAAAGCGTCGATCGCCAATTGCATCGCAGTGGTCGCCATCATCGCCGAAGCGGCAATCGCCACGCCGTAAAAACCAGCCAAAGAATAGGTCAACCAAATCGCGCCCGAAAACAAAACAATCGGCATCCAAGTGGACATCATGCCCGTCGCCAGACCTGCAATCACGTTCGTTCCGTGTCCGGTTGCGGATTGTTTGACAATCGCCAAAATCGGTTTTTTGCCCAAACCAGTGTAATATTCAGTAATCGAAGAAATGGCCGCGCCGACCACCAAACCAACCAAAACCGAATAGAAAACATTCATATTTGGTATCTGCCGTGCGCCTTCTCCGAAGAAATTCATCGTCAAAGTATCCGGCAAAAGCATCGTGATAATCGGGTAGCAAGCCACTGCCGTGATAATCAAACCGACCCAGTTTCCGAGGTTCAAAGCACTTTGGACAGAATCGGAAGTCGCTTCTTTTGAATCAGAAACGCGCACGAACTGCATCCCGATTATTGAAAAAATAATGCCCAGACCAGCAATCAACATCGGTACCAAAATGGGGCCGATGCCGCCAAAATTGTCGCCCGTCACGCCGCCCATGTCTTTTATAACATAATTTCCCAAAACCATCGCCGCCAAAACGGTCGCCACATAACTTCCAAAAAGGTCAGCACCCATCCCGGCCACGTCGCCCACGTTGTCGCCCACGTTGTCGGCGATGGTCGCGGGGTTGCGCGGGTCATCTTCTGGGATGCCTGCTTCCACTTTTCCGACCAAATCCGCGCCCACGTCAGCCGCTTTTGTATAAATACCGCCGCCGACCCGAGCAAAAAGTGCGATGGATTCCGCGCCGAGAGAAAAACCGGCCAGCACTTCGAGCACCAAAGTCATCTGGTGGTAGCCGCCGCCCGCAGCGTAATTCCCGCCCATAAAATATTTAAAGAAAATAATAAACAGCATGGTCAGGCCCAAAACCGCCAGTCCGGCCACGCCAAGTCCCATCACCGAACCGCCCTGAAACGACACTTTCAGTGCTTTTGCGAGGCTCGACCGGGCAGCCTGCGTCGTGCGGACGTTGGCTTTCGTGGCGATGCGCATCCCCATAAAACCGGCAGCCACCGAAAACGAGGCACCGATGACAAACGCCACGACAATAAACCAGTGGGAATGCGCCACAAGCGTCGATTGAAAACCGAGCAACGCGCCCGCCACAACCACAAAAATTGCCAAAACACGGTATTCTGCTTTCAAAAAAGCCATCGCACCGTCGGCGATATTTTTGGCGATGCCCTGCATTTTTTCGTTGCCAGCATCTTGTTTAATTACCCAGCCTTGAATAATGGCCATGTAAACCAAGCCGATGATACCAAAAAATGGTATTAAGTAAAGTAAATTGCTCATCCTGATATTTCAGTTTTGATGTGAAAATTCAATTTAGTTTTGAAAAAATTTTTGAAAACCTCTTTAAAAAAGAGGCGGCAAAAGTAGAAAAAGTTTGTGCAAACAAAGCAGTTTGGAGCCAAGTTGAAAATTTTTGGTTAAACAAAAAGGGGTTGTCATTTGATTGAAAATTTAATTTTCGACCTTTGTCGCAGATTTTTTATCATTTAAAATCTACCATTTTTATTTTTCACCAGCACTCTAATCAAATGTTTTTACAAAAACCGAAACTGCTCACCGCGCTTTTCGCGCTTGTTTTCCCAATTTTTCTTTTTTCACAATTGACCATCCGGGTCACTTCGATTCCGGCAAACACGCCGCCGGGCGACAAAATTTACATCGCCGGGACGTTCAACAATTGGAACGAAAAAGACCCAAACGCCATCTTAAAATCCATCGGCGGTGGGATTTACGAAGTCAAAATCAATCCGCCTGCTGGAAATTTGCAGTACAAATTCACCCGAGGCACTTGGCAAACCGTCGAAGGAAATGCCAGCGGCGGTTTTCAGGCCAACCACACCTATAATTATAGTGGCTCAGCGACGACTTTTCAAACCGCAATTTTGAGTTGGGAAGGTCAGGGCGGCAGCGGCGGAAATGGCGTGTCCATTTTGTCGAACGATTTTTACATCCCACAACTCAATCGGACGCGCCGGATTTGGATTTACCTGCCGCCCGATTATGCCTCGACGACCAAAAAATACCCGGTTTTGTACTTGCAGGACGGCCAAAATCTGTTCGATGAAAACGCCCCGTTCGGCGAGTGGGAAGTGGATGAATCGCTCAACAAACTCCACGCGGCGGGCGATTATGGCTGCATCGTCGTCGGGATTGACCACGGCGGCGTTGACCGTTTGAATGAATATTCGCCCTGGGTCAATTCAAGTTACGGCGGCGGACAAGGCGAACAGTACGCAAAATTCATTGTGGAAACTTTAAAACCACACATTGACGCCAATTTTCGGACGCTTTCTGGTCGTTTGACCACGGGAATCGGCGGCAGCAGCATGGGCGCTTTGATTGCACATTATGCCTTGCTCGAACGGCAGGACGTTTATTCAAAAGCCGCCATTTTTTCCCCCGCGTTTTGGTTTGGGGGAAATGGTTCGGTCAATCATTCCTACGCAAATCCAAAAATGGAGGACATCCGCGTTTATTTTTTGGCGGGCGGCGACGAACCGCAATCCGTGACCACCGATGCAAAAGCGGTGGAAAATGCGATGCTGAATTCCGGTTTTTGGCCGCACGACATCAATTTCAAAACGCCCAGCGACGGCGCACATTCCGAGTGGTTTTGGGCGCGGGAATTCCCGGAAGCCTACGTTTGGTTGTTCAAAAACACGGTCACCGCAACGAAATCCGCCGCCGCGCCGCCCGACGAAATCGGTATTTTTCCAAACCCGGCGGCCGATATTTTGAGATTGAACAACACGTCCAATTTGCACTATAAAATATTGAACGTCAATGGTTTGGTCGTTTCGGATTCGACCATCGCGCCGGGTCAAAGCATTTCGGTTTCCGAACTTCCGAACGGTTTTTATTACCTGAATTTTGAGGAAAACGGGAAATCGGTGGGCGTCCGGAAGTTCAGTGTGGTTCGGTAAAATGATTGGAGGGCGAAATTTATTTCGCCTCTAAATTTCATTGAACATTGATTTCCAATGCTTTGAAATTAAAAAGGCGAAATAAATTTCGCCCTCCAATTTATTGTTCATCGTTCATCGTTCATAGTTAAAAAAAATGGCCAACTCAAACTTCACCGCCCTCGGCATGGCAGTCCCTGAAAAGATTGTCCCGAACCAATATTTCGAGTCGTTTATCGACACCAACGACGAGTGGATTGTCTCGCGCACCGGCATCAGGGCCCGCCGCCACGCCGGGCCGGAGGAGTACACTTCCCATTTGTGCGTGCGCGCGGCGCGTGATTTGGCCGAACGGAGCGGCACGGATCTGTCGGACGTGGACATGATCATCGTGGCCACCACTTCACCCGACCACCCGATGCCGGGCATGGCCTGCATGGTCCAATATCGAATGGAAATGCCACGCGCCGGGGCCTTCGATATTTACGCGGCCTGCGCTGGATTTACCTACGGAATTGTGATTGCGAAAGGTTTGATTGCAGCCGGGACGCACCGAAAAGTGCTGGTCATCGGCGGCGAAACGCTTTCAAAAATCACGGATTTCACCGACCGGACGTCGTGCGTTTTGTTTGGTGATGGCGCGGGCGCGGTACTCCTCGAAGCCGCTGCGCCGGGAGAAAAAGGTGGCGTCGGGATGTGCATCACCGGGGCGTTTGGCGAGGGCGGCACGGATCTGTACATGTCGGGGCTGTCGCCAAAAATTTATGACCACCCGATTGTTTGCAACCAAAAAATCATTCAAAACGGCAAGAAAGTTTTCAAATGGGCGGTGAACACCGTGACCCGCGAAGTGCCACGGCTTTTGGAATTAAATAATCTGCAACTCGCTGATATTGATTGGTTTATCCCCCATTCTGCGAATATGCGGATCATCGAAGCGATCTGCAAAGAGTTGGATTTTCCGATGGAAAAAACTTTGCAAAGCCTTTCTGAATTTGGAAATACCTCGTCGGCTTCGATTCCGCTCGCCCTGCACATCGGCCTCCGCGACGGACGGGTAAAAAAGGGGGATAAAGCTTTATTTTTTGGTTTTGGCGGCGGTTTGACGTACGCTGGCGCGGTTTTGGAAATTGGTTTTTGATGGAAGGTTTAAAGAGGTTTAGTAGGTTTAAAAGGTTTAGTTCTAAACCTTTTAAACCTCCTAAACCTGCTAAACTTTTTTGGTGTGACTTTTCAATTTCACTCCGTTCAAATGGCTGTTTTTTTAGCATTTCAAAAATTTAAATCCATTCTTTCATAAACAGTTATCATTAAAATGAAACAGGTTTTTTATTCACTCTTCTTTATTTTCACTTTTCAAATTGTTGGTTTTGGGCAAGATGCGCCTGCTGCTTTGCCGGAATTTGGTTGGAAACGTGTGGGCGGCGTGGGCTTTGACTTGTCTGGTTTGGGCATCGTCAATCCGCGCGTCGGGGCAGGTGTCAATCGTTTTGGCATCGGTGGTTTGGGCAGTTTTGCCGCCGACCGGAAGGCCGAACATTGGTTTTGGGACAACTCCCTTTCGCTCCAATTGGGTGTGGTGAAAGTGGGCGAAGACCCATTTACCAAAAGTATCGACGTGTTGCGCGGCACATCAAAATATGGTTACAGCATCACGAAAAATAAAAAATGGTACGCTGCCGGCTTGGTCATCGGCACAACCTCTTTGTTGAAAACGTATGCAAACAATCGGTTGAACGATGACAATGGCAATCTCGATTTGTTTTCTAAATTTTTGGCTCCCGCGCAACTCCAATTTCATCCCGGCATCGAATGGAAACCTGACGAACATTTCAGCATTTTGTTCTCGCCGATTGGTTTGAACTTGATTTACGTGGGCGACGATGCCTTGGCATTGAAAAATATTCACGGCAACGAAGTGGGCAAAAACAACCGCACGCAACTCGTCCCGGCCATCAATGCAACTTACAAAAACAAGTTTTTGAAAGACCGCGTGACCTACACTTCCAATTTGAACTTGACGACCGATTGGTTGGAGCAACCGTTCACCATCACGGCTTTGAACTTTTGGCAAAACAATATTAGCATTGCCATTTTCAAAGGTTTGTCGCTCGATCTTTATGGCGAGGCCAATTATGACCATTATAAATTGGTGCAAAAAGACGAGAACAGCGACGGCAGATACACTTTGGGCAATCCAAAAAAGGACGGCGACGGCAAAGAAATCATCGTAAATGGCATCCCATCGTATGATGGTCCTGACCGTTTGGGTCGCGGAACGCAGTGGTTGGGCAGTTTTATGTTGAAATACAACAAGGTTTTTTAAAGAAAATTTATCTCTCCATCCCCATTTTGGAAACGCAGTAAAACGAAGCTGATGGAAGCCCCGGTCATTTTGGCTGGGGCTTTTTGTTGTTTACTGGGAAATTGGTTATTGGAAAATTGGGCTTTCCAATTACCCAATTTTCCAATAACCAATTTCCCAGTAAACCTGACCGGCTGGCAGTCGAGCCTGCTTTTTTTCAAACAATTTTTCAAAAAATCTGTCATTCTGGCAAACCAACCGCTGTTCGGCGGCTTGGAATGAAATATGAAGTGGGGAAATCTTTTCCAAATCGGCAATCTATCTTTGCCCACCTTTTTTGGTGATAGGAAATTGGTTGACTGAAAAATTGGTCAGCCGTTCTAAATTTCGCCAAATCCAAAAACCTCGACCAAATCTAAAATCGTAAATCCAAAATCGTAAATCCAGACCATGTTAGGTTTTTTAAAAAAAATATTCGGCAGCAAGCAAGACCGCGACCTGAAAGGGTATTATAAAACGGTGGATGCTATTAATGCCCATTCAAAATCTTACCAAAACCTCTCGAACGATGCGCTCCGGGAGAAAACTTTGGAGTTCCGCGCGCGCATCAAAGATTACCTCCGCGACATCGATGCCGAGATGGAACGGCTGCGCTCGCAAGCCGTCGAAACCGAGGATATCAATGATAAAGAATTGCTTTTCAAAGAGTTGGATGAATTGCAAAAAACGCGTGACAAGTCCATCGAGGATATTTTGCTCGATATTTTGCCCGAAGCATTTGCCGCGGTGAAAGAAGTGAGCCGACGTTTTTCCCAAAATGAAACGCTCGAAGTCACCGCAACCGACCACGACCGAAACCTTGCAGCGAATTCCTCAAAAACGTACATTTCAATTGACGGAAATCAAGCGATTTGGAAAAACCGCTGGCTCGCGGCGGGCGGCGATGTGGTTTGGAACATGGTTCATTACGATGTCCAATTGATTGGCGGCATGGCTTTGCACGACGGAAAAATCGCGGAAATGGCAACGGGCGAGGGCAAAACTTTGGTCGCCACGCTGCCTGCATATTTGAATGCGCTCGCCGGGCAAGGCGTCCACATGGTCACGGTCAACGATTATTTGGCGCGACGCGACCAAGAATGGGTCGGCCCGATTTACGAATTCCTGTTTTTGACGGTCGATTGCATCGATAAATATCGTCCGCACTCCGGCGACCGGAAAGTGGCGTACAATTCGGACATCACTTTTGGCACGAACTCCGAATTTGGCTTCGATTACCTGCGCGACAACATGGTTATCCAAACCGACGAACTCGTCCAACGAAAACATCACTACGCCATCGTGGACGAAGTTGACTCGGTTTTGATTGACGATGCGCGGACACCGTTGATTATTTCTGGCCCGGTGACGCGGGGCGCGGAAGACCAAGAATTTGTGGAACTCAACCCGACGGTCAGAAAATTGCTCGAAGAGCAGCAAAAAATCGCCAACCAATATTTGATCGAGGCGAAAAAATTATTTGCAGAAAAAAAATTGGGAACCGAAGAAGGCACGGCGGGCATGGCTTTGTTGCGGGCGCACCGGGCGTTGCCAAAACACCGTCCGTTGATCAAATTTTTGAGCGAAGAAGGCGTGAAAGTTTTGCTGCAAAAAACGGACGACGTTTACATGGCCGAAAACAACAAACGGATGCCTGAAGTGGACGAGCCTTTGCTTTTTCAAATTGACGAAAAAAACCGTTCGGTCGAGTTGACGGAGCGCGGCGTGGAATATTTATCAAAATTCAGCAACGACGACCACTTTTTTGTCATGCCCGACATCGCCGAGGAATTGGTGCACATTGACAAAAATCCAGAACTTTCGCCAGAAGAAAAAGTGGAAGCCAAAGAACGCCTCGGCGCAGATTATGGCGTAAAAAGCCGCCGGATCCATGCGATCCATCAGCTTTTGAAAGCCTACACGATTTTTGAAAAAGACAACGAGTACATCGTTTTGGACGAGGAAGTGAAAATCGTGGACGAGCAAACGGGTCGTGTGATGGAAGGTCGGCGATACTCCGATGGCCTGCACCAAGCCATCGAGGCAAAGGAAAATGTGAAAGTGGGCGAGATTACCCAAACTTACGCGACCGTCACTTTGCAAAATTATTTCCGGATGTTCCACAAATTGGCGGGCATGACCGGCACGGCGGAAACGGAAGCAAAAGAATTGTGGGATATTTACAAATTGGACGTCGTCGTCATTCCGACCAACCGAAATATCGTGCGCGACGACCAAGAAGATTTGGTTTACAAAACCGCCCGCGAGAAATACAATGCGGTCATTGAAGAAATCGTAAAACTGACCGCCGCCGGACGCCCCGTTTTGGTCGGCACGACTTCCGTCGAAATTTCAGAATTGTTGTCGCGCCTTTTGAAAATGAAAGGCATCGACCACAATGTTTTGAACGCAAAACAGCATCAACGCGAGGCCGAAATTGTCGCCGAAGCAGGTTTGGCCAGCAAAGTAACCATCGCCACGAACATGGCAGGCCGGGGAACGGACATCAAATTGGGTCCCGGCGTGAAAGATTCGGGCGGTTTGGCCATCATCGGAACCGAACGACACGACTCGCGGCGCGTCGATAGGCAGTTGCGCGGACGTGCGGGGCGGCAGGGCGACCCAGGTTCGTCGCAGTTTTATGTTTCGTTGGAAGATAATTTGATGCGGCTTTTTCAAAGCGAACGCATCGCGGGTTTGATGGACAAAATGGGGCACACCGACGGCGACGTGATCCAACATTCGATGGTGACAAAATCCATCGAACGCGCCCAGAAAAAAGTGGAAGAAAACAACTTCGGCATCCGAAAACGACTTTTGGAATACGACGACGTGATGAATATCCAACGCGAGGCGATTTATAAAAAACGCAGAAACGCTTTGTTTGGCGACCGGCTTGCGCTCGATGTGAACAATGCTTTCGCTGCCATCACCGAAGAATTGGTGCACATCCATCGGCAGGGCGGGGATTATGAAACTTTCAAATTGGGCTCGATCCAGGCTATCGGCGTTGATCCAGACATGACCCCTGGTTTTTTCAAAACCGAACCGATAAAAGAGGTGGTAGCGCAGTACCAACGACAGGTTTTTGATTTGTACAAAAGAAAATCCCAGCACGTCGGCGAGCGGTTGTTGCCATTTATCAAAGATGTGATTGCGAAAGAAGGCAACAAATATCGCCGGATGATTGTGCCTTTTGGCGACGGCACGCAGGGCATAAATATCAGTGCGGAGATGGACGAAGCCATCAAATCGAACGGCCGTTCGGTCATGTCCGATGTTGAAAAAGTGGCGACGCTAGCCATCATTGACGATGCATGGAAAGAACACCTGCGAAATGTGGACGATTTAAAAGAATCGGTGCAGTCCGCGTCTTTTGAGCAAAAAGACCCGCTGGTGATTTACAAAATGGAGGCGTATAATTTGTTCGAAAACTTGATCGGTTTGGTCAATGGCAAGGTGACTTCCTTCCTCTTGAAAGGCACGCTCGACTTGCCCGATCCGGAAGATATCCGTCGCCAACAAGCCGCCGCCCAGCAAGCCGATGCGCAACGCCGCGCCCAGGCCGCCCGCCTCCGCACGAATAATCAAGGCCAACAAATGACAGAAACGCAAGCCGCCGCCCAACGTGCGGCCGAATCGGCAGGCCACCACGGCCCGGTTCAACGGACGATGCCAATAATTAAAGATAAAAGAATTGAAAGAAATGATCCTTGCCCATGCGGTTCAGGGAAAAAATACAAGAATTGTCACGGGTCATAACATTTCTTTTGGTTATTATTTTCCTATAAAAAGTTATAAATCGTTATAAAAAAAAGCGGCGAGCAGTAAAACTGCGCGCCGCTTTTTTATTTTGAGGGAGGATTTAAACATGCTAAATCTCACCTAAAAATCACCTCCGTCGCCCCGTATCCATATTTCGCGTGGTACTCATTTTTAAACTTGTGGACTTCGGGGTAATCGCGCAGTTTTTTGGCGATCGCATCCTTTAATTTTCCTTCGCCCACGCCATGAATTACAAAAACGCGCGGCACACCCAACCGAATCGCTTTATCCATAAACTTCTCAAAATGAGTGAGTTGCATCCGCATCGCCATCGTTTTGTCCACCCGCATGAAACCGTTGACCAATTTTTCGATGTGCAAATCAATCTCCGGCAAAAACTCCGCAAACTCCTCGACATTGAAAGTTTCGTACGGCACGAAAATGTCCGCGAAAATATTTTCGGCCTTGTTTTCCCGTACTTTTTGCTTCGTATAACTTTTCAAATCTTCGGCAGGCGCAGGTTTTTTCTCCTCGCCACTTTTCACGTTTTCAACCAAAACGTAATGATAAACGGGCAAATTCAAAATCGGCGCGGTGCGAAAACTGTTGAAAAACGACTTGGTTTTTATTTTAAAATTTTTTTCCTGCGCCGCGTCCATGCCTGCCGTCGTGAATCTTTGGCAAGAAAATTTGACTTCCGGCGCGTCGTTCAAATCATCCAACATCATGTCTCCGGCATCGAGAGCAGTGTTTGCGGCCAATTTTTCGGTCAATTCCAATTTTTTTCCACCCAAAACAAACAGCTGAAACTCCACAAAAACATCGTGCGGCGTGTCATTTATCAGCCATGCTTTGAATTTTGAAACCTGCCCGTCGCGTCCCGGCATCGGCTCGAAACCGAGTTGAATGCCCATGCTTTTCAAAATCACATATTGACTTTTGATTTCGCGTCGCGGCGGCGGCGGGGCGGTTTTTTCCACTTTTCCCGGTACGAATTTTGCGCCCGGAGAAACGGGTTCGCGGCTCGCGTCGCGTATCAAATCATCCTCAAAAGCAGGGATTTCCATGCTCCGGTCGCTGTCCAAGCGGACTTGCAACATCCCGTCGGCGAGTTGCGCGGTGATGGTCCCGCTCTCGCCGGTGAACCGAAAATGAACTTTTGAACCGATGGCAAACAACATAATTTTATCAGTTAACTGTTATTTGACACATAGTCCACAAAGGAATTTTCACATAGTTTACATAGGAATTTCTATTAAAACTATGTGAAAACTCCTATGTGAACTATGTGAAAACTCCTATGTGGACTATGTGTCAAAACGAAAGCAAAATTACTTTTTTTCGCAACCCACCCTCCAAAACGGGCAATTTTCGACCCGATTTTTTTAAAACCTGCGGATTTTTGCCGGAACAATGTTTTTCCAACCCTTTTGATTTGGAAAACGTAAAAGATAATCCACCTCGATTTTTCATCAAAACTCAATAATCTCCCATGCTTCATTTTCCAAGAACCGTCCTTTTTGCCCTGCTTTTTTGCCTTTCGGCAAATGCTTTTTCTCAAAATATTTTGATTTCGCAAACCACGCCCACCGGTTTCACAGTTTGCAATTCCACCCAATTTACGGTTTCGGTGGCGAACAACGAACCCACCGTTTTGGCTTCCGCGACCGCTGAAATTCAATTGCCCGTCGGCGGAATTTATTTGCCTGGAAGCATCGCGGGCGCGACCGAACTCAATATTTCAAACCCCGAAAAACCGATTTTCAATCTCGGAAACATCGCGTCGGGCGCGTTGAAAACATTCACGTTTTCGGTCGCGGCAGGCTGTCCGCTGGTTCAAAAAATCGACGCGGGCGAAAAATTTTCCAACAAAATAACCATCGCTTGGCCGGGCGGCACGAAGCAATTTACCTCGCCAAATTACATCATCGAAACACCACTTTTGGTCGTCGCTTCGACCACCGGGACGAATCTGTTCGGCAAATTGGGCGACATGCTCACGCGAACGATTACCATCAAAAATACCCGGAACGGCCCACTTTCGTCCTTCACTTTTTTGGACAGCCACCCCGCCGACGGTTTTTCGGTTTCGGTAAATGTTGGCTCGGTGCAAACCAATTCCGACACCCTTTTGAAAGTCAATTTTGGCGCAACAGATTTTGAAAAAATAGGCGACGGCGACCCATTTTTCGAGGAAAACGAAACGATTACTATTACCGAAAAATTGACAATCACCGCCTGCGGATTCAACCCAAACAAAAGTATTTCAAAGTTAAATTTTTCGTGGGGCTGCGGCGCAGACGTTTGTCAAACCGTTGAAATTCAGGCAGTTCTGAATTTTTTCAAAGCTGATATCAACCCAGAGCTCGTTTTCACCCCACAATATTCGATGGTCGAAGATTACTGCGGGAACGCGACGCACGAGCAGTTTCTGACCATCAAAAACGTGGGAAAAGGTGCGGCCAGAAACACTGAAATCACCTTCATTCCTGGACTCGACGAAGTTTTTACCTACGGTGGTTTGGACTCGATTTCCTTCAAAATTGACAGCGCGGGCGTGAAAAAAAATGTCCATTTTTTGGATTCAAAACCCGAAAATTTGGACGGCTGCCCACAAATCCCAGCCCTCAAATTTGCAAAAATCTCCATCCCAAATATTGCGCCGGGCGACTCGCTGCGCGTCCGTTTTGGCTTTCGGATTTGCGACGAATTTTGTGGCCGCGCCCCGTTGCGATGGCTTTTTGTGCCGACCGTTTTTCCAAATTGCCCGGAAAATGCGCCCGGAAAAACGTTGGATTCCGTTTTGGTCGGCCCGAAAAAAGGGCAGTTCCCGCTTGTTTTTGGTAAAACGTGTTTTGGAAAAGCATTGACCGACGGCGATGTTTTTCCAGTTGATTTTGAAGTTCAAAGCACGATTTTGAAGGATTCAGTGGGCATTTTTCGTGCTTCTTTTCAAATGCCCTGCGGTGCAAAATGGTCGGGCGCGCCGCTGAAAATGAACGGAGAATCTCCCTCAAAAACGGGTTCGGATTTGGTCGGCAGCACCAAAATCCAGTGGTTTGAATATCAGATGCCTTTCCTTTCCGACACGGTTCGGGGCACCGCCAATTTCGAGTGGGATTGCTCGGCGGCCTGCCTGCCCGACAAATGTATTCACCTGTTTTCCAACGGTTTATGTCCAAATGCTTGCGATTTTGACCCCGATTCTTTACCCGCTGCCCAACTGATTGTGGCCGCTGAAATCCTGCTCGACCCCGACGTTTTGCCCGGCTGCGGGGTGAGTCGGTGCGAAAATTTGACCCTCCATTTTGCCTGTTCCGATTCCTGCCAAACCACGCCGACGGGTTTTGTAAACCACGATTTTTCTTTTCAAAGAATCAATTTTGGACGCGCCGACAACGACGACGACCGACTGCCCGATGCGGCTGGAAATATTGATTTTTCAAAAATCCGCCGCGACCGTTTTATGCCCGGCGACACCTCCGAAATCGTTTTGAAATCGGCGGTCCACTCGGCCTCGCCGGGCGGCACTTTTGACAATTTTTTGTTGAAAATATTTTTCGAATCGCACACCGCCGACGACAAAATTGATGGCGGCAAACCGGCAAACCTGGACCAAAAAGATGATATCCGCGAAGTTTTCAACCAACTTGAAATTTTTGACCAATCGTCGGGGCAAAAATTCAGCTGCCATTTGCCCGCGCCCGATTTGGTTTTTGGTGTAAACCAACAGATTGCCACTTTGAATGTCAACGTCGCCACCTGTTTCGACACTTTAAATTCGATTGCTTCCCTGCATTTTTCCCATGACATTTCCGTCGCAAAATTGGTCGCGGCGGGCTGTCCGGTGCCCCCAAATTTCCAGTTTTCGGAGGGCGATTCCGTGAAATTGACCGCCCGGCACACGTTCATCCGTCCGCCGACTTACCTTTTTCCGGTCATTTTTCACATGCGGGTAAAAACTTTTGCCTCCGTTTTCAACGGCTACGAACCCTCGAATTTGGCGTTGAACAACAACGCCCCGCCGCAAGATTTTTCCTGCGATTGTCATTTCAAAAAATTTCAAATCACGGGTTTTTGGCCGAGCCAATCGTTGGTCAAATTTTACGCCGGCCCCTGCAAATTGGTTGAAAAACCGATGCAGGAACGTTTCGAAATGTTTTTGAGCGCCGACAATTTTTTCCCTTTTGAATTTCGCTCGGTGGCAAAAATCGTGTCGTGGAAAAACCTGCCCGAGGCTCCGGTCGTCCTCGTTTCCCAAAAAATCGACACTTTAAAATATCAGGATGGTGCGGTGATTTTGCAAAATACCGACCTGCCGTTTTCACAAATTGGCGACACGGCGGTTTTCGATTTGCAAAATTTGCCGCTGCTCGACGAGGGTTTTTCAATCCTTTTGCACCAAAAATTTGACGTGCCGTGCTCGCTCGACGACCTGCGAAAACATGAAAGCACCATCCAATTTGAATGGCAAAATCCGCTGCCGATGCTGCCAAACCCAGATGGTTTTACGACGCTCAGCCAAATCGAACCTTTGCTTAACGACACGTTTGGGTTCATCCCGGCGCGCCCGTTTTTCTTTGCTTCGAGCCAAAATTTGACGGTGACGACCTCGACAGATTTTGGGATTTGGTCAATCAATTTCATCACCGCGAACGCCGAATCGGCCAAAAATGCCTTTATTTATTTCCAAAATGCGAGCGGGCAACTGACCGATTTGGAAATTTTGAACCCAGCCGGGCAGCCTGTTCCGTTGGAAAATGGCATTTTTCAACTCGGAAATATCCCCGGCGACGCGGTTTTGAACTACCAAATCCGGGTCAAAAACGCGAGTTGCGACGACCAAGTTTTGACCATGTTTTACGGTTGGGACTGCTCAAAATTTACGGAAAAAAACGCCCAGGCCTGCTCGAAAAAAACTTTGACTTTAATTTTAAAAGTCCAAGACGCGCGGCTCGAACTCGACATTTTGAACCCCGCCGCGCCGGCGATGCTTTGCGACACGGCAGAATTTCACGGGGCAAATGTGGCGAGCGTTTTGGACGGCCCGGCGTTCGACGTGCGGCTGGAAATTTCGCTGCCGCCGGGGCTTGCGATTTTGCCGGGCAGTTGCCAGATTTCGTACCCGGTCGGTTCGCCGTTTCAAAATATCCCCGACCCGGTGGCGATTTCGAGTTTTGGGCGCGGCTGGAAATTGGAAAACCTCGTGCCGTCGCTCGCCGCGACCGGGCTGTTGCCGTTTCAAAATGCCCCAGCGAATTCGGCGAGCATCCGTTTCAAAACCACGACGGCCTGCGGTTTTATTTCCGGTTCCGTAATTTTATATAAAACTACGGCAAAAGAAAACTGCGGCGGCGTGGCAAACACCCTCGTCCGACCCGGCGAAGCCATCCAAATCACAGGCGCACCGCCGCCGGACGGCGTAAATATTGCGATTTCGTCGAGCGTTCCGCAGCCGATTTCGTGCGGCGACACGACGGTTTTAAGCCTTTCTTTTGCTGGAAATGCGGCGAGTGGACAGCGCGATTCGGTGTTTGTCATTTTGCCGAAAGGCGTAATTTTTATTCAAAATTCTTACCAGCCGGGCGCGAACGCACCTGCTGGGCAGCCGAATCTGCAAATTTTTCAGGGAAAAAATATTTTGAAATGGAAACAAAAAACGGGCGTTCCGGCAAATTCTTCGGTGGTGATGTCTTTAAAATTGACCGGTTTTGGCAGCCAGCCGTGCGGGATTTTGGACACGATTTTTGTAAAAACGACTGCCCAACAATCGGCAGTTTGCGTCGCCGACGGCTCGGTTTGCGACGCGCAGGCCATCACCGGGCAGGCGTTTTTGACTTTGCAAAGTGCGAAAACCAATTTTGAATTGATTGATTTTGACATTGATTTTGATGCAGGGATTCCTGCTTTTCATGTGAAAATTAAAAATAACAGCACTTTTCTGCACACGACGCCGACGTTTTTGAACTTCTATTTTGACAAAGACGGATCTGGCACTGTGACTCTGGGCGACGAACTGAAATTTAAACAGCCCATTTTTTTCCCAATCGGACCGAACGACACAATTGATTTGGCGGCTGGGTTGCCGTTGGATTTGTCTCTGTTTTGCCACCTGATTGTGGCTTTGGATGCTTCGGAAATGTGCATTTGCCAAAATATTTCGATTCAGGTGGACAAAATCACGCGGACGATTTCGCCGAAAATTGTTTGCTCCGGGGCGTTCATCAATTTGGGCGTTTTCCCGACGCCCGGCCATCAATATTTGTGGACGCCCGCGACCAATTTGGAATGTGATACTTGCTCGACGCCGAAATTTTTATTTGAAAATCACGAAACAGAGCCGATGATTTTCAATTATAATTTTTTGGAAACGAGCGGCGATTGCTTTGTAAAATCCGAAATTGAGGTCACGGTGCTGCCGATGCCGCGCATTTTGAACGCCGACACTGCGATTTGTTTGGGCGAAAAAATATTGTTAAAAACGACGCAAGCTGTTGATTACGAATGGTTTGGCTCTGGGATTTCCAATCCGAAATTGCCGGAGCAAACGGTTTCGCCGATTGCCACGAGCCTTTATTTTGTAAAAATAAAAGACGCGGCGGGCTGCGAGGTTTTGGATACTTTGAAAATCGAGGTGAAACCGACGCCGTTTGCCGCGATTGGCCCCGATACTTTGGGGGTTTGTGGAAATTCGGAACTGCAATTCAATGCTTTTTTCAATCCAAATTTTCAATATTCGTGGTCGCCGGCCAGTTTTTTGTCCAATCCAAATGTCCACGACCCGAAATTTATCGGCACGATTTCCCAAAATTTGATTTTAAAAACCAGCATCGCGGGCAGCGACTGCTTTGATTTTGATACGGTTTTTGTTGGTTTTTCTCAAAATCCGACGATTTCTTCGAATTTGACTTCGCTCGTTTCTTGTTTTGGCGACACGGCCACGGTCGTTTTGTCGGGCGCGCAGCAATATTTTTGGGCACCGAGCGCGGGTGTTTTTTGTCAAAATCCAAAATGCAATCTCGTCGGCCTCGACCCGGCAGCGAACACGACATATTTGGTGGTCGGTTACAACAATTTTGGCTGCGCGGATTCTTTGAAAATCGAAGTCGTCGTGCCGGGCGCGGTGAAAAAAACGGAGGAAAAACGAGAAATCTGCGCGGGCGAGATTTTTCAATTTAGCGGCCAAAATTTTTCAAAATCTGGAAAATATTGCGCCACGTTTTTGCAGGCAAGTGGTTGTGATTCAATTCATTGCGTTGATTTGACGGTTTTGGATACTTTCAAAACGATGGAAGAAATGTTGCTTTGCCCGGGCGTTTCGATTGATTTTGGTGGGCAAAAAATTGATCAACCGGGCATTTATTGCGCCACTTTTGGCTCGGCGGCGGGCTGCGACAGCACGCATTGTTTGATTTTGGAATCGAAACCGGGGCTGGTCGTGGATACTTTTTTTCGGGTTTTGGTTGCAGAAGGCGAGGCGTGGCAGGTTTCGGAAATTCCGCTTGGTTTTTCAAAATATGAATGGTCGGCGGCGGGCATTGGTTTGGATTTTTTGAGTTGCACGAATTGCGCGAACCCAAAAATCACCCCGAAAAATGCGCCGGACAGCCTCACCTATTTTGTAAATGTTGAAAATGCGGACGGCTGCACGGCCAAAATAACTTATCGAATTCGTTTTTTACCGCCCTGCTCGCCCGAAAATGTGCAAATTCCGACGGCTTTTACGCCGAACGGGGATGGAAATAATGACATTTTTCGGGTGGTGAAAAATGAAGGTTTTGAAAAATTTGGGACGTTGCGGGTTTTTGACCGCTGGGGCGAGTTGGTTTTTTCGTCGTCCGACCCGGTGAAAAATGGCTGGGATGGGGCGGGAAAACGCGGAAGAGAATTGCCTTCGGATACTTTTATTTATATTTTGGAGGTGGTTTGCCCGCTGGAAAATGGGCGGAAAGTGGGGGACATAACACTGCTTCGATAGTTTTTTGACCACATATTTTTTTTCCACAAAGGCACAAAGGGAACATAAGTTTTTGATTTTCAAACCCTTATGTTCCCTTTGTGCCTTTGTGCAAAAAAAAATGGTAGTAATTTACGAAAACCTAAAAAACGCTTTCATCAATCTGTCCGGCAATTCTTCGCGGACGGCAGCCGATTGATAATCTTGGTACGAACACGGGACGAGGCGGTGGCGCAGATGTTTTCGCTTGGTTTCGACGGGAATTTGCATCCACCACCGACCGCTGCGGGTGCTTTTCCAAAACGTGATTTGATAATTCAGCGCGGGCAAATCCACGATGTATTCCGTCAAGCCGTCGGTCGAGGCTGGAAAATCATTTTTTCTACTGAAAAAACCTTCCAAAAAATACCAAATCATCTGGGCAACGACTTGGGCAGTTTGGTTTTTTGGGTCGAGTTTTTTGTCAAAACCATAAATTCCAAACGAGGTCAGCTTGTCGGAAATACCGGCGTACCGGCAAATTTGGCAAGCCTCCTCCGAAAAAAAACCGGACGGCGAGGCATCAAAAACGCCCGGAGCTTCCGTCATTTTCAATGCGCCGAGATGAAAAGTGAACAGGTCGGCATCGCGGATCACAGGTTCGGTTTCTTCGAGCGAAGGGCGGCATTTTCCGAGGCGGATATTTTCAAAGTTTTGATTTTCAATGATTTCGAGTGCGTCGGTTGCCGATTGGTGGGCTTGGTTCCCAATCAAACCATAATGAAAAAGCGCGGAATGGCGGGGGGACAAAAGGTGGTTGTAAAAATTGTCGGGCGCGTCGCCGAAGCGCGTTTTTTCGTCCACCGCGACCAAATTAACGAGTGCCTTGGTTTCGTGGTAGGCTAAAAATTGGGCGGTGGCGAGTTCGTTTTTTCCACCTATTAATATAGGTATGATTTTTCCAGAAAGCATTTCGTGGACGACAGGTATCAAAAACGCAGGGTCGGGTTTTCGGAGATTGCCGAGGTCGGCGATGGCGAGGTCTGGGAAAATGCCTGACATTGGATAAAGCACTTTTCGGATTTCGTTGGCTTCGTCGGGCGCGAGGCCGATGATTGCGATTTTTGTTTTTTTGAGGATCGGGAGTTTTTCTAAATGCAAGGCGAGTTTTTCACCAAACGAGTTGGTGGGGAGGGTTTCAAAACCCAATTTTTTCAGTGGGGGCAGGGGCGAGAGCCAATTTTCTAACATTTTTTATCCGTAATTTTTGGTGCGGGGCAAAGCAAAAGCAATTTTTTGTCATTTTTCAATTTGAATTTATCGTAAAAAAATCGGGATAAATTTTTTTTGAAAGTGTTTTGCATACATTTGTGCGGTTTTTCGCTGGTCTCAGAACCTCTATTTTAAAATTAATCTCTCCATTATTCCTGCGAGACCGTTCATTTTCAATGAATTGAAAAACCAAATTTTTAAAAATATTTGATGGAAGCACTTTTAGAGCAGTACAAATCGAAACGACCGGAGGTGGTTTTTGAATGGAGCGATGATGAAACGGGCGCGGAAGGTTGGATAGTTATCAATTCACTTCGGGGCGGTGCGGCAGGCGGCGGGACGCGGATGCGAAAAGGTTTGACAAAAAGCGAGGTGGTTTCGCTGGCGAAAGTAATGGAAATCAAATTTTCAGTGGCAGGGCCAAATATCGGCGGGGCAAAAAGTGGTATAAATTTCGACCCGAACGACCCGCGCCGGACGGAGGTTTTGACAAAATGGTACAAAGCAGTGTTGCCACTTTTGAAAAATTATTACGGCACGGGCGGCGATTTGAATGTGGATGAATTGAAAGACGTGGTGCCGATAACCGAAGATTTGGGTCTTTGGCATCCACAGGAAGGCATCGTAAAGGGACATTTGAAACCGAACGAAGGCCAGCAAATCAATATCATCGGACAACTTCGGTACGGCTGCGCCAAAATTGTGGAAGACCCCGAATATTTGCCGGAAGGCGGTGCAACCAAATTTGCGGTGGCCGACCTGATTACCGGTTATGGTGTGGCGGAGTCGGTGCGGCATTTCTACAACATTTACCACAAAAAAAATTTGAAAGGAAAAACAGCCATTATTCAAGGCTGGGGAAATGTGGCTTCGGCTGCGGCTTGTTATTTGGCAAAAGAAGGGGTGAAAATCGTGGGGATTATAGACCGTTCGGGTGGTTTGTTGGTACCAGATGGTTTAAGTTTACAGGATGTGAAAAATTTATTTTTGAATAAAAACGGAAATCAATTACAGACCGTAGATATGTTGAGTTTTGAAGAAGTGAATGAACGGATTTGGAAAATGGGGGCAGATATTTTTATTCCAGGAGCGGCTTCGAAATTGATTTCCAGAGAACAAGCGGAACAACTTTTGGCAGGAGGCGTTGAATTAATTGCTTGCGGTGCGAATGTGCCTTTTGTGGATGATGAAGTGTTTTTTGGCCCGACGGCAAAATTTGTGGACAATCAAACTGCTTTGATTCCAGATTTTGTGGCAAATTGCGGCATGGCGCGGGTTTTTGCTTATCTAATGCAACCCGACGTTGCAGTGACGGATCGGGCGATATTTGGGGATGTTTCTAAGATAATTCGGCGTGCTTTAATGGAAATAGTAAAAATTAGTGCTGAAAAAAAGAACATTTCAACGAACGCCCTATATTTGGCACTGAAAAAATTAGGTTATTAAAATCGAAAGCACCTATAATTTTTCATTTTTAGCAATTTCTGCTTTAAATAAATTAACTATTAACTATCTCTCTAAATTTTAAAAAGTCATAGACCCACTGACAATGAAGAAAATTTCACTTTCTATTCTATTACTTGCAGGTTTCATGTCCCTGATGGCTCAGGATAATGGCACGACAACCAGTACTTTCCGCTCTTTTTCACCTGATGATCAGTTGGAATTGGGCATTCACCTTGGCACCGCGGGTGTCGTTGGTGATTTGGACTTCAAGCCCGGTTTTGGCGGCGGACTGCACCTTCGCAAGTCACTTGACCATATTTTTTCCCTTCGTTTAGTGGCCTTGTATGCCAAGACTTCTGGCGACGACGGTACAAGAACCGCCCGCGAGTACGATTTGAATTGGCTGTCTGGAAGCATCCAAACTTTGATTACTTTCAACAACCTCCGTTTTAACCGGCCTTACCGGAGAGTCCTTATCTATGGCCTTGTGGGTGCTGGTGTCCAAAATTTCAAAACGGACTTCCGCAATATCCCGGGCAGAGCAGATGCCGAAATCAGCGAAACGGGTGCTCAACTGGAAGGCGGCGCAGGCATTTCCTTCCGCATCAACAAAAAAATGAATTTTTCGCTGGAAGAAACGGCCATGTTTGCTTTCGGAAAAGGTGCTGATGAATTGGATGGCGACCGCAACAACGATATTCCGTACACTACTTATCGTGATGTCTTACACTATCCACACCTTTCTTTAAATTTCAATATCGGCGGAAAAAGCAAATCCGGTGGTATGAAAGTAGAGCCACTTTATTGGGTGAATCCGATGATGGCTTTTTCTGAGGCCGTTGCATCTTTGGAAGCACGCCCGATTTATGACCCGACAGATACCGATAAAGATGGTGTAATTGATGCCGTTGACCAAGAAAAAGACAGCCCGGCAGATGCGCGAGTCGACTCTCGTGGTGTGACTTTAGACAGCGACTCCGACGGTTTGGCGGATTATAAAGATAAAGAGCCATATAGCCCACCGGGTTATAAAGTGGATGCGATGGGTGTTGCAAATGTGCCAAAAGAAAAGATTTTTTCGGAAAAGGAAATCAACGACATGATTGCTACCCAAATCAAAGGCATCAAATTCCCATCAGCTAAAGGTTTGTCTGATTGGTTCTTGCCGATGATTCACTTTGATCTTGACAGATATAATATCAAACAAGGCGAATACGACAAACTTTTTCACGTCGCTTCGGTGTTAAAGCAAAATCCTGATATTCGTGTGGCTGTTTTGGGTTACACCGATAAATCTTCTTCCGACCGTTACAACAACGTATTGTCGTACAATCGTGCAAAGGCAGCCATTGACTTTTTGGTGGCTCAACATGGTATCAGCCGCGACCGTTTGGTCTTGACTTGGGGTGGCGAGGAGAAAACTTTGGTGCCAACCAACCGTGCCAATTACCTCAACCGTCGTGTGGAATTCAAAGTTGCCACAACCGAAACCGAAATGGGTCGCCCAGATGGACCAAATGCTGGTCGCGGTGGAAAAATCGGTGGAAATAAAGATGCCGGTTATTAATTTTTAAAAACGATTGCCCTCAGTTTTTAGGCTAATATTTTAATAAAAACCTCCTGTTTTCTCGGAAACAGGAGGTTTTTTTGTAAAAGACTTTCCGCAAACCCGTCCGTCGTTTTATGAGTCTTCTTTTTTTAAAAGGAATCGTTCTGGGCATTTCGCTCAGTTTTATGATTGGTCCGCTGTTGTTTTCCATTGTGGAAGCAAGTCTAGCGCGTGGGTTTCGGGCAGGTATCGCAGTGGCTTGCGGGATGTGGCTGAGTGATTTTTTTTATATCGGGCTGTTGGTTTTTGGAATCGGAAACTTTACTCAACTGCTCGATTATCCCAATTTTCGAGAAATCGCGGGCAAATTGGGTGGCCTCGTGCTTTGCATTTTTGGAGCGATTATGTTTTTCAAAAACAAAAAAAGTGAGTTGGAAGTACTTGCCGAAATCACAACCCAAAATACCCGAAGTCTTTTCCAACTTTTACTGCGCGGTTTTTTTATCAATACCTTCAATCCGGGAACCATCTTTTTCTGGTTGAGCATCGCCTCCGCGTTGGTCATTCCTAGCCGTTGGTCGGCTCCGGAAACGGTTGCTTTTTTCAGCGGCATGATTTTTACCCTGATTTTGACGGACATTTTGAAAGCGGTGGCCGCCAAAAAATTGCGACAGTTTTTGACCCCAAAATCAATCCGAATCATCAGCAAATCAATCGGTTTGATTTTGATTGGGTTCGGCGTGTTTATGTTTTTTAAATCCGCTGGTTGATTGACAAATGAGCTGTTAACCACCTTTTCAGAAAACGAACGACAAAATAAATTGCCTTTTTTTCGTTTTACAAACACCACAAAAGGTTACGTTTGTCCATTATAAAAACACGTTTACCAAAATTTCCCCCCAATATTAAATGATTAAAGTTTCAGAAATAACCAACCCATTTTCACCAGCCATAAACATCGAATCTGGAATTGAAAAGGCGGCTGTTTTATTTGAAAAAACGGGTTTTTCAGTATTGCCAGTGGTTCAAAATGGTCATTTTTGTGGGGTTATCGAACGCGAAACCATCGCTCAATTTCACAGATTTTCAGGCCAAAAAGTGGTCGATTTTTTTACCAAAAACACTATTTTTCTTTCACCAAATGACCCCGCCGAGGCAGCCGTGGATTTGCTTTCTGCAAATGTTTTGGATGTAATTCCAGTGGTCAACGACGCTGGGTTTTTGATTGGAATTGTCACGGCTGACGACATTCCTATTTCAAAAATTGTGGATTTGGTCATTTGATTTTCCTCAATTTCTCATTAAAAATTCGTTTTTTTGAGGCACGAATTTGCCAAAATGGAAAATACGATTCCTCAATTTGAGTCTTTTCAAAGCCTCACTCGCCGCCATTTTTTGTTCCAAAGTGCAATGGGTTTGGGTGCGGCGGCACTCGGCTCGATGCTGGGTGGTTGCCATTTTTTTTCAAAAAAAGATAAAGAAATTGCTGCCGCAACAGGTTTGATTGATTTTTCGAATCCACTTGCCCCGCGTTCGCCCCATTTTGCGCCCCGCGCCAAAAACGTGATTTTTTTGCACATGGCAGGTGCTCCTTCCCAATTGGAATTGTTCGATTTCAAACCTGAATTGGCAAAAATGGACGGCCAAGATTGCCCGCCGTCGATGTTGGATGGGAAAAAATTTGCCTTCATCCGCGGAGTGCCGAAAATGTTGGGGCCGAAAGCAAATTTTTCGCAGCACGGCGAAAGCAGGGCTTGGGTGAGCGACAATTTGCCCCATTTTTCAAAAATCGTGGATGAAGTTTCTTTCCTGAAATGCGTTTCGACCGACCAATTCAACCACGCCCCCGCTCAACTTTTGCTCCACACCGGTTCGGCGCGACTTGGCAGACCATCCATCGGTTCGTGGGCAACGTATGGTTTGGGTTCTGAAAACGCCAATTTGCCCGGATTTGTGGTGTTGACTTCGGGCGGCAACAACCCCGATGCGGGGAAATCGGTGTGGGGGAGTGGTTTTTTGCCCTCTATTTATCAAGGTGTGCAGTGCAGGTCGGAAGGTTCGCCGGTGCTTTTTTTGGAAAACCCGGAGGGCATGAACGACTCGCTGCGGCACAACACGATTGATGCGATCAACGAAATCAATAAATTGGAGCACTCAAAATCAGGCGATCCAGAAATTTTGAGCCGCATGGCGCAGTACGAAATGGCTTATCGCATGCAAATTACCGCGCCGGAAGCCATGAATATTGAAAATGAACCGCCCGGAATCCAAGAAATGTACGGCATCCAACCAGGCAAGACCTGCTTTGCCAACAATGCTTTGCTCGCCCGGAAATTGGTGGAAAAAGGCGTCCGTTTTGTCCAACTTTTCGATTGGGGATGGGATGCGCACGGCACCGGCGAAGACACGGCCATCGATATCGGCATGGTAAACAAGTGCAAAAGCATCGACAAAGCGATGACCGCACTGATTTTGGACTTGAAACAACGCGGCCTGCTCGAAGAAACTTTGGTGGTTTGGGCAGGCGAATTTGGCCGGACGCCGATGCTCGAAAACCGGAACGGGAAAAAAATGCCGTTCATCGGACGCGACCACCACACCGAGGCATTTACGATTTGGATGGCCGGCGGTGGTATTTCAAAAGGCAAAACTTGGGGCGAAACCGACGAAATTGGCTACGCACCGGTCAGTGGAAAAGTGTCGGTTTATGACGTGCAGGCCACGATTTTGAACCAATTGGGTTTTGACCACGAAAAATTTACCTACCAATTTCAGGGACGTCCGTTTCGACTGACGGACGTGAGCGGAAGGGTTATCCGGGAAATTGTAGGTTAAATTTGAGTGTAATTTTTTTTCCCAAAACCAGCCATGGAGCAACCTCACCTTTTCCCCACCATTTTTCTACCTTCGCCGCCGCAAAAAAGGTATTTGGATATTGCGATATTTCCCCAAAATATCGCAATATCTAAGTACCTCAATATCTCAATATGAAAATCACATATTTCGGCCATTCTTGTTTTTTGGTCACGGCTGGCGGCAAGCAAATTTTGTTTGACCCATTCATTTCCGGCAATCCGTTGGCCTCGGAAATTGACGCGGCGAGCCTCCGCTGCGATTATATTTTTGTGAGCCACGCACATTTCGATCACGTCGGTGACCTCGAAACAGTGGTCAAAAACAACCCGGCGGCGGTCGTTGTTGGCATTTGGGAAGTGCATGATTATTACTCAAAAAAAGGTTTCAAAACCCACCCGATGAACAAGGGCGGCTGGTGGTCGTTCGATTTTGGCCGTGTGAAAATGGTCAACGCCGTGCATTCGAGCAGTTTTTCGGATGGCGCACCGGCGGGTGACCCGGCGGGTTTTGTGTTCGATTCTGCCGACGGCGTTTTGTATTTTTCTGGCGACACGGCTTTGACTATGGACATGAAATTGATACCGAAAACTTGCCCAAAACTGGACGTGGCGATTTTGCCAATCGGCTCAAATTTTACGATGGATGCCCACGACGCGGCACTCGCCGCCAAATTTGTGAAATGCAAACGGGTTATTGGCTGTCATTTTGACACTTTTGGATTCATAAAAATCAACCACGCGGAAGCCACGGAAATTTTTGCCAATGAAAAAAAGGAATTAATCCTGCTCAAAATCGGTGAAGAAATTCAAATAAAATGATGGTGATAAAATACGAGAGTTGAGTTTTTTATTTTAAAAAATTAACTTTTTGCAAAATTCATCATTTTTCATTCAACATTCATCACTAAAAAAATGGGTAAAGTAATAACCATCGCCAATCAAAAAGGTGGTGTTGGAAAAACCACGACGGCCATCAATTTGGCAGCATCGCTGGCAATTTTGGAAAAAAAAGTACTGCTGATTGACTGCGACCCTCAGGCCAACGCTTCGTCGGGAGTCGGCCAGATTTCGGGGGACGAGACGATTAGTATTTATGATTGTCTCGTGAACGGCACTGACCCGCACGAAGCAATCATCGCCACCGAAACGCCCAATCTTTGGTTGCTACCGTCGCACATCAATTTGGTGGGCGCGGAGGTCGAATTGGTTTCAAAACCAAACCGCGAGTACATTTTGCGGGGCATCGTCGGAGAAGTAAAAAAGGAATACGACTTCATTTTTATCGATTGCCTGCCATCGCTCGGCCTCATCACCCTCAACGCGCTCGTCGCGGCGGATTCGGTTTTGGTGCCCGTGCAGTGCGAAATGTTTTCATTTGAAGGCTTGGCAAAACTGAAAAACACGATTTCGTTGGTCAAACAGGGTTTGAACCCAAAATTGGAGGTCGAAGGTTTGGTCATTTCGATGTATGATGGGCGGCTGCGTTTGGCCAATGCCATCGTTGAGGAAGTGCGAAAAAGTAGCACGGATTACGTTTTCAAAACGATTATCCACCGAAATAGCCGCATCGCCGAAGCGCCGATGCAACACGTTCCCGTTGCGATTTATGATGTGGGGAGCAAGGGCAGCACCAATTTTTTCAACCTCGCAGAAGAATTTTTAAATAGGAACGATAAACTATGAACGATAAACTATGAACGGTAAACGATATGGCCGTTCGTGGTTCATCGTTCGTGGTTCATCGTTTATAGTTCAAAAAAAATGGCAAAGAACTTAAAAACAGATTTTGGGAAAGGCATCCGCGCACTTTTGGCCAATCCTGCACAAATGGAACAGGCGGTTCACGACAACCCCGCCGAAGTGGTGCGCGAACTTTCGGGCACGGTCGCGGGCATTTTGATTGAACAAATCGAGGCCAATCCATTCCAGCCGCGCAAAGATTTTGACAAACAGGCCCTGGAAGAATTGGCGGCCAGTATCAAAATTCATGGCTTGATCCAGCCAGTCACGCTGCGGCGGCTGAATGAAAAATCGTACCAACTGATTTCCGGCGAACGGCGTTTTCGCGCCAGCCAACTCGCGGGTTTGACCGAAATTCCAGCCTACATCCGCATCGCCGACGACCAGCAAATGCTGGAAATGGCATTGATCGAAAATATCCAACGCGAGGATTTGAACTCGATGGAGGTGGCGATTTCTTACCAAAGATTGATTGACGAGTGCAATTTGACGCATGAAAACCTGTCGGAACGGGTCGGAAAACAGCGCAGCACGATTACCAATTATTTGCGTTTGTTGAAATTGCCGCCCGAAATCCAACGGTCGGTGAAGGAGAAAAAATTGACGATGGGACATGCCCGCGCCCTCGCCGGGGTGGACGACATCGCTTTTCAACTGATGGTTTTTCATCAAATTGTGGAACAGGATTTGTCGGTGCGGGCGGCGGAGGAGATGATCGCAAAATTCAACCACGAAAAAGCGGGCAAAAAACCAAAAACCGACAAACGGATGACCGAAGATCTGCGGAATATTCAGGACAAATTCAGTGCATTTTTTGGCGCAAAAGTGGCTTTGAAACGCGACGAAAAAGGGAAGGGCTCGCTGACCGTCAAGTTTAATAATGATGGGGAATTGAACCGGATTTTGGACGCGGTGGAAAAATAGTAATGAGGAATGATTTGCGCCTCATGCCTCGTTGCTCATTTTTTCGACTTTTACTGCCGACAAAATAAATAAACTCACCACAAAAAACACGGCCAGTGCGGCCACCGAATTGCGCATTCCGCCCGTCAATTGTTCGACGATGCCAAAAACCAAAGTTCCAGCGACTGTCGAAAGTTTGTCCATCACATCATAAAAACTGAAAAAACTGGCAGTGTCCAGTGTGTTTTCGGGCAAAAACTTGGCATAAGTGCTTCGGGCGAGCGATTGCACCCCGCCCATCACCAAACCGACGAACGCAGCCAACAGGTAAAAATCCAAACCCGTTTGGACAAAGTATCCGACCACGCAGATTGCCGTCCAGATGCTCAGCAAAATAAAAAGAGAGAATTTGTTTCCCTTCTTTTCAGAAACTTTTGCCGCAAGCCATGCCCCGCCGATGGCCACGATTTGTAAAATCAAGACCAGAAAAATCAATTTTTGGGTATCGAAATGCAGTTCTTTTTCGGCAAAAGTGGAGGCCAAAAAAAGCACGGCCTGCACCCCGGCATTGAAACAAAAAAATGCCATCAAATAACGGGTCGTGTTCGAGTCGCGGCGGATGATTTTGAACACTTTTTTGATTTCGCGGTAGCCTTTTGAGATTACGTCTTTTGAAATATCGTCGCCCGCAGGGATGTCGTTTGGCAGGCGTTGAAATGGGATTTGTGAAAATCCGAGCCACCACAAACCGACCATGATGAACGCTGCTGGCACCGCTTTTCCCGATTCCGAAAACCCAAAAAAATGTGGGAAAGTGATGACTATCAGATTGATTATCAACAAGATAACGCTTCCTATGAACCCGTAACTGAACCCTTTTGCACTGACCGAATCGTACTTGTCTTCGGTTGCGATTTGGGGTAAAAACGAGTTGTAAAAAACGATGCCACCCGCAAAACCAATGGTCGCCAAAATGAAGCCGGTGATCCCGACCCATAAAGTTTTCATACTGGTAAAAAACACGAGCGACATGCATGCAAGCGCACCAATCGTGGTAAAAAACCGTAAAAAATGCTTGCGCCGACCTGAATAATCGGCGATACCTGAAAGGATGGGCGAGACGGCCGCGATGATCAAATAGGCCAGCGAAATTGACCAGGCGTACAAGGTACTGTCCGAAATTTGATAGCCAAAAATGTTGACCACGTCGTCGGTCATCGCCAGAAAGTAGGCCGGAAAAATGGCCACAGTGATGACCAATGCATACGAACTGTTTGCCCAATCGAAAAATGCCCAAGCCTGAATAGTTCGCGGATTGTTTTTTTCGGGGAGAATCGGAGCGGCGGATTTCGTTTGCATCAAAAAATTGGTTTAAAAACTTTCCGTAAATGTAGGTTGGTAAGTTCAAAAACAGTTTCAGAGAGGAAACGCAAATTTTTTGGAAGGAAAAAGAATGCAAGCCGGGCGGCTGAAAAGGCAAGATTAGTACGGGCATAAAAAAAGGAGCAACCACCTTTGTGACTGCCCCTCACACTATGAAACACTAACAGTAGCAAAAGTAGTTTTTGAAGTTTAACTGTTAAAACTTTTTTCTACTTTTTCTACGAACCATGTTTTTTTTCCTACTTTTTCAGGAATCTGACCTGATTTTACCCAGAATCTCAAACACCCCACCAAAAAAAAGTGCCCCGCCGGAACATCGGCAGGGCATTTTTTTTGAATTGTTGGAAAAACGCCAAATTTGGAGCGAGTTTCATTCAAAGAAAAGTGGCGAATCCAAATAAAATTTTTCATCTTAATTTCCTCTTTGTTCAAAATGATATTCGCACAATGGGTTTTTACAGCGGTTTTAAACTTTCGACTGCAATTGAAATCGAGGCTTGATTTGCCAATTTGTCGGCGACCAACGACGGAATGTCAATTCCATAATCTTTCAAAATCACCGAAAAATTGCAAGTCGCACTGACTTGTCCGCCAGAAATTTTAAAATTTACGGGCGTCGAAACATTTTGCGTCACGCCGTGAATTGTCAATTGACCGGAAACGGTGGCCGCGTAATTTCCATCGGCAGCAAAATTGACGGCAGTCAAATCGGTGAGCGCACCTTTAAAACTGGCTTTCGGAAATTTGCTGCTTTCCATGTAATTTTCATTAAAATGCTCCTGCATCAAGGCTTTTTCCATGTAAAAACCTTTGATAAGCACGGCCATTTCAACTTTTCCAGTCGGCACGTCCAACACAAAAGTGCCGCCGGTGTGCGCTGCTTCGATTTTTTCAGGGGAATTTTCGGAGGTCGCGTTGAAATAAATTTTGCCGTCGCGGGTAAACAATCTTTGGGCAGAAATGGAGGTCATTGCAAAAAGAGCGACCACCAAACTGAAAACGAGTTTTTTCATTTTTCTAAAATTTTTAGTGAAATGGTTTTAAGAATTTTTGACCGCACAAAGTTGAAATCATCAATGCCTTCCGTGCAATCGCTTTCCAGTAAACGATTGGTTAACCTCGAAAGTCTCGCTGCACCGGAGCGGATTCGCTGAAAACGGCAATTTGAAACCTCAACCGGAAAAAACAAACGCTGAAATGCGCTCCGTTCGGTAAAAATTCAATGCTCAAATTTGCTCACTGCCCTTTTTACTTCGCCCGCCTGCTGAAATTTTGGGTGCTTTTTTTGCTCCAACAATCGGTCGAGTTGCGCCTGATATTTCTCTTTTTCTTCCGGTTGGTCGGCCAAAAACGACAGCAGCAAAAAATAATCGGCCTCCGCAGAGATTTTTTCATTTTCAGAACTGTCCAAAACGGCCTCAAAAACTTTGGCTGCCGAAGTAAATTTTCCATTTCTGAAAAGATTCATGCCCTGCCGAATCGGGTGTTTTGCCGGAGCGACCGATTTGTCATTTTTCGAAAATAGATCGTGGGCGAGTTGCGCGAACGAAAGTGGCGTGGCCGTCGGCGATGCTGGTTCTGTAATTTTTTCTGTAATTTCTGGCTGATTTTCTGGTGTTTTCTCTGCCGTTTTTTCGGATGGATTTTCCACCGGTTTTTCAATTGGGGCAGCATCGGGCGTGGTCATTTTTTCAACCGCATTTTCATTCGGCACATCAGAAAGTTGCTCGACGGGTGGTTTTTTGCTTTTAAAATAAATCCAAAAACCAATTCCGAGCACGGCCATCAACAAAAGGCCACGTAAAAATCCTTTCCAAAAATCTTTTTTTTCTCTAAAAACGGCTTCCATTTTCCAGTCGTCTTTGGGCGTGGAATTTTCGTCATTTGAATGTGATGCGTTATCCATTTTTTGATGTGTTTAGTAAAATTTTGGAACGCAAATTACAAACGAATTGGAAAATGGGCATAAAAAAACGGCTACTCGACGTTTTCGAGTAGCCGTGTCAAAAATAATTCCGGCCTTCGGATTATCTTAAATGGTATCTTTTACCAATATTCTTCCTGTAAAAATCACATCGCCATCAGGCAAAACCAATTGCAAATCGTACTCGCCAGCAGCCAAAGGCACGGAAGTTTCAACTTCCAACATTTTGGACGGGGGCGAATTTTTGACGTAGCCAACTGCTCTTTCTTCCCGCAACGCAAACTGTTCGGAAACCGTAGTTTGATTTTTTTCACGGGACACGAGGCGAACTTCGACTTCTTCCAAACCTTCAAAACCGTTTTTCAAAACGACATCGGCAGTCAATTGAAGTTGTGCAGCACCGTCGGAACCACGGGTGATTTCAGCGGGCAAATACACATTTTGAACTTCAACTTTCGATGGCTGAACGGCCAACCCAGTTTGTGTTTTTGGTGTCTGCGGTTGTGAATTCACTGGTTTTTGAGGTGCGGTGGCCATATTTTCCACTTTTGGAGCGAGATTCGGAGCAGGCGTTTCGACATTTGGTTGAGGCGTCGGATTGGCTTTTTCCTGCTCCGTTTTTGCGGTGTTTTGCGCATCTTGGTTGCGTTGATTGAGCAAAACAAAACCAAAAACGGCAAAAGCAAGCACCGCAGCGGCCGCCAAATATTGGCGTGTCCAAGTTGAGAAATGCACTATAATTGCAGATTTTTGCTCCGATTTTTGGGCAAATTCTTCGTTCAAACCTGCCAAAATGTTGCGCAGTTCATTTTTTTTGGGGTCGCTGAATGCTTCGGCGATTTGCCTTTGCAAAGCGACTTCGGCGGATAATTCTGGATGAAATTTCATAGCATCTTTAAATTTATTAGGTTCAGGATGTGTGCCATCGAGATATTGCTCGATGGATTCGATAGAATGTAGGTTTTTTTCCATGACTGACTGATTTTTAAAATTGACATTTTGGTGTAAAACAGTTCTCTTCGATTGGAGGTTCAACCAACTTTTCCAGTAAATCAGGTCTGGAAGCGTTCGTTAAATTGTAATTTGATTTTGCTGTTAATTGTTACCAAACAAGCCGGGTTTTTTCAAAACCTATAATTTTCCCTATCATTTGAAGCGTAATTTTTAAAAAAACAAGGTTTATTCGCCTTGCATTGAAATCGAAAATCCTCTCGCCAGAGGCGAGACCAAAATCGTAAATCTCAAACTACTTTTGCTGCCGTTTATGAAATCTGAATTGCCATTTTCTTTAAATATTATCGTCCCGTGCTACAATCCGCAGGTTGGTTGGGAGTCTGCGATTTCAGAAAAATTTCTGGCTTTCGCCAAAAAGATGACCGATTTGACCCCGAAAATTGGTTTAATTGTGGTCAATGATGGCTCTTCCAAAAATGTTTCCGACGAAAATTTTCAAACTTTGAAAAAAAACCTGCCCGACGTGCTGGTCGTTTCCTACCCCGAAAATCGGGGAAAAGGTTACGCACTTCGGCAGGGCGTCGAGGCTTCGACCGCTGATTTTCATTTGGTTACGGATGCCGATTTTCCATACACTTTCGAAAGCATGCGCCGCGTGGCCGAAACCCTTTTTCAAGAAAAAGGCGTCGTTGCTGGCAACCGCGACACGGAATATTATGAAAAAGTACCCGTCGCCCGGAAATTGCTTTCGCAAAGTCTGCGGTGGATGCTCCGAAACGTGATTCGATTGCCAGTGACCGATTCGCAGTGCGGTTTGAAGGCATTTGACAACGCGGGGCGCAAAATTTTCCTCGCCACTTCAATTGACCGTTTTTTATTTGACCTCGAATTTTTGATGCTCGCCGGGCGAAAAATAAAAGTCACGCCCTGCCCCGTCGAACTTCGGGAAGGCGTGGTTTTCAGCAGCGTCGGCTGGAAAATTTTAACCACCGAAGGCCTCAATTTTTTGAAATTACTAATATTTGAACGATGAACGATGAACGATGAACTATGAACTATGAACTTCCAACCAATTGATTCCGAAAGTTCATAGTTCATAGTTCATAGTTCATCGTTCATCGTTCATCGTTCATCGTTCATCCTTCATCGTTAACCGTTGATTATGAATAAATTAGAACACCTCGAACAAGTCATCGAGAACCTGCGCCACCCAAAATTGGGGCAAACATTTTGGGGCTGGGTGGCCACGATTTTACTGGTTTTTGGGCTGCTTTGGCTGAAACACAGCGTTTGGCTCGAACATCCGAACGACTATTTTTTGGCCATGTCGCCCGACGGTTTGAAAAATTACATGACCACGACTTGGCACGTCGCCCGCGACACGACTTTTACGCATTACGGCGGCATGAATTATCCGTTTGGTGAACACACCTTGTTCACGGATAATCAGCCCATTTTTTCCAGTTTTTTGCAGTGGTGGCACCGGAATGTTTCCAAAATTGACCAGCAAGTAGTCGGTTGGCTCAATCTTTTTCAAATTTTCTCGGTGCTGCTCGGTGCGACTTTCATTTATTTATTGTTCCGAAAATTGCACCTGCCAGTTTGGTACGCCGGTTTGCTGGCGACGGGCATGGTTTTTTTGTCGCCCCAGTACAACCGTTTTGACGCCCATTTTGGCCTCTCCCACACCTTTGTTATCCCGGCGATGCTCTATTTTTTATGCCTTTACGAAGAGCGGCAAAGCAAGCGGTACCAAAGTTTGTTGCTCGGAATTTTGGTTTGGATGGCCGCCCAATTGCACTTTTATTACTTCGGGATGGCTGCCATTTTTCTGACTTTATACATTGGTTATCAAGCACTTAGGATCGGAAATTGGAAAGACGCGCGCGCCCGTTTTTTTCACTGGGTGGCGATGGTCGTGCTACCGTTTGCTGCTTTGAATTTGTGGTTGCACTGGTCGGATTTCGCGACCGACCGACCCGCCACGCCGTTCGGTTTTTTATGGTACATCGGTTTTTGGGAAGGCGTTTTTCTGCCGCCGCCGGAGTGGCCGATGTATCATTGGATTGAAAAAAATATTATCCCAATCCGAAAAATTGACGGCGAAGCCAATGCCTACGCCGGTTTTGTGGCGACTGCTTTTTTCGCCGGTTTGTTGGGCTGGGGCATCTTCCGCCGCGTCCGAAAAATTTTTGTCAAGGAAAATATTTCCGAAAAAACACCGCTCCGATTGTTCCGTCTTTTCCCCGACGACTGGCAAAAAATGGCGCACCATCGCGTGCACCAACACTTTTTGCGGGGTATTTTCACGGCCGCTTTTGGACTTTTGCTTTTTGCTTGCGGGTTCATTTACACGATGAAAGGCATGGAATGGATGATAAATTATTTTGGTCCGTTGCGCCAATTTCGAGGTCTGGGGCGGTTCAACTGGACGTTTTTTTATGTAATAAATACGCTGGCGTTTTACCTGATTTGGCACCACAGCCGGTTTTTTCCGATGCGTTGGCGGCGTTGGTTTTTTTATGTCGCGGCGATAATTGGGTTCTATTTGATTTGGAATTTCGTCCACCACGGCCCGCGTCGCTGGGAACAAGGCATCTTTTTCCTGCTCGAAGCGGCGGCGATTTATGGTGGTTTGTTTTGGGTAAGCAAAAAATTCCAATGGTTCGAAAATTGGCGAGGCACGCGAAAATTAAAAATCATGCAACTCGCCATTGCCATCGTCCCGCTTTTGATTTTGTGTTGGGAAGCCGTCATTTTACAAAAAATCAAAAAAACGAACCCCGTCCCGAACCTCGCCAACCGGGAAATTTTTGACAAAAACACGCCCGATAATTGGTTGAAAAAAGTAGATTTTTCAGGTTATCAAGCCATTTTGCCGCTGCCGTATTATCACATGGGTTCCGAAAATTTGTGGTTGGATTTTGACACCGAGCATTTTGAAAAAACGCAAACCACCGCAATCCACACCGGCCTGCCCGACATGGGTGTAAATATGTCTCGAACATCATGTGGACAATTGGTAAAATCTGTCCAGTTCATTTTGCAACCCGGACAAATGCCAGATTTATTAAACGAATTACCCGACAATCGCCCAATCGCTTTGATGGTTCAAAACAGCAAATGGGACGAAGTGCAAGGAAAATATCAACATCTTTTGAAAAACGCCGAGCCACTTTTTTCCAACGAAAAATTGCGGCTTTTCAAAATGAACCTCTCCACCGTTCGGCAAAATGTCCGCGACAATTTGGATGAAATGGCCAAGGAAATCACCACAAAAACGCCACTTTTTGGCCAAGGAAAATGGAAAAGCAGCGAGCAAAACCCGTTTTTCATTTACCAATCTTTTGATAGTTTGACCACCACGAAATTCAATTTTCAGGGCGGCGGCGCATTTTCGGGAATCATGGGCGACACGACTTGGATTTGGAAAAACAGCCTGCCAGTCGGAAATTATTACCTCAGTTTTTGGACAAAAGCGACCGAAGACATGGGCATGAATTGCGAGGTGAAAATCATCGAAAAACGCAACGACGGCCACGAAATCCAATACCGCCACGAAGGCATGCGGCATTATGTGAAGATGATTGTCAAGGATTGGGCATTGTACGATTTGCCTTTTGAGGTGAAAGAAAATGGCAGCCGCGTCAATATTTTTATGAAAAAAGAAACTGCGGAAAACATTTTTTACCTCGACGAAGTGTTGATAAAACCCAATTTTATTTCCGTTTTTCGAACCGAGCCGGGGTGGGTGGCGAAGAACAATTTTTGGTATAAAAACTGAAACGATTTACGATTTACGATTTTGGATTTACGAATTGTCGTACCCAAAAATCGTAGATCGAAAATCCAAAATCGCAAATCGAATGATGGATTTATTGATTAAAAATGTGCGCATCGTCGAAACCGGAGCAACTTCCGACCCGGTTGATATTTTGATTGAAAAAGGCATCATCCAAGCCATCGGCCAAAATTTGGCCGCCTCGAAAAATACGCAAGTTTGGGATTTTGAAAATGCCCATGTTTCGCCCGGTTTTGTAGATGTCGGAACCCAGGTTTGTGAACCGGGCTTTGAGCATCGCGAGGATTTCGAATCGGCAACGGCAGCGGCGGCGGCAGGTGGTTTTTCGACACTCGTTTGTTTTCCAAACACAAACCCTACGCTCCATTCCAAATCCGAAATTCGATATGTTTTGACAAAAACTGCGGACTGCCGCGTCCGGTTTTTGCCCGTCGGTGCAGTTTCCCAAAACTGCGAAGGCAAGGATTTGGCCGAACTTTTTGACATGCACGCCGCCGGGGCAATCGCCTTTTCTGACGGCTCAAAATCGGTGCAGGATGCAGGGCTGATGTACCGTGCATTAAAATACGCACAGGCATTTAACGGATTGATTATCAACGCCCCGCACCACAAAACCATGGCCGCCGGCGGGCAAATGCACGAAGGTTTGATGTCCACGCAGTTGGGTTTGAAAGGCATCCCGTCGCTCGCCGAAGAACTGATGGTGCAGCGCGATTTGAGCCTTTTGGAATACGCGGGGGGGCAGCTGCACCTGCATTGTTTGAGTTCCAAAAAATCGGTGGCGATGGTTCGCGCCGCCAAAAAATCAGGCCTCGCCGTGTCGGCAGATGTCGCGGTGGCCAACCTTTGTTTTACCGATGAAAAATTGGAAAATTTTGACTCAAACTGGAAAATACAACCGCCGCTGCGAGGCGAAGACGACCGTCGCGCCCTTGTCGAAGGTTTGAAAGATGGGACGATTGATTTCATTTGCTCGAACCACTCGCCGCACGACTCGGAAGCCAAAAATTTGGAATTTCCTTACGCTGATTTTGGGATGATTGGTTTGGAAACGGCCTTCGCGCTTTGCCGTACTTTTTTGTCTAAAAAATTGACAATCAATGATTTGATTGAAAAATGGGCAGTCCAACCGCGGCGGATTTTGGGTCTCGAAATTCCAAAAATCGAGGTTGGAGCCGCAGCCGATTTGACCGTTTTTGACCCAGATTTGGAGTGGGTTTTTTCAGAAAATCAGGTGCGGTCGAAGTCTTTGAACTCGCCATTTTTTCGGGAAAAGTTGCGGGGGAAAGTTTTGGGGGTGGTGAAAAATTCAAACTAAAAATCATCCAAACCCTCCTCCCGGTTCTCCAATTTTTCCGGAAATTCATTCTCCCGGTGCAGCCTGCACCACGAACAATCCGCCTCGCCGCAGCCCTCGGAGAACTCCCGCCGACGGATTTTTGCATCCGTTTCAATGATTAATTTTTTGACAAAATCCAGTTCACTCGGCGAAAATTCAATTTCCACATCTCGAAAATGACCTGAATTTTCAGGTTCGAGATATGAAATCACGCCGGAAATAACTTGCCCCGGCGATGGCACGAAGGCTTCCAACAAAATTTTGTAAAAAAATAATTGCCTGCGGTAATCTCCGCCGTGCGGCAATTTTTCGGACGGCGGTTCGGTTTTTTCTTTTCGAAACCCGCCGGTTTTGTAATCCACGACGCGAATTTGGCTGTTTTCCAATTTTTCAAAACGGTCAATCACGCCGGTCAGCGGCACGCCCGACATTTCCACGAGACCAATCCGCCGCTCGACTTCGCTGTTTTTTCGCCAACCTGACATTTTTTCTGCCCGGTATTTTGGCAAAATTGACTTGCCGAGAGCCATCATTTGCCTGAAATTTTCGCTGCCAAAAAATGCGCGGCGGGTGTCCATTTCTTTTTCAAAATCGGCAGTCAAAATATTTTCGGGTGGAAATTCTCGACCCGGCGTTTTTTTCATTTGCAAAAAATACAACTGCAACGCCCGGTGCATCGCCTGCCCAAAAGCCGCGTTTTCGCTCGAAAAATCGGGCACGCAAAGCACATCTTGATAATAAAATGCCAGCGGACACCGCAAATACCGATTGAAACTCGTCGGGCTGAGCACAAATTTTTCCAACAAATCGTCCAAAACTGCGCCTTCCGGCAAAGTCACCGTCGGTCGCGGCGGGTCGAGCAAAAGCAAGGATTGGGCTTCAAAAAGGGTTGCCGTGTCGGGCATTTTTTCCAAAATTTCGAGACCCGTTTCGCCCAAAAATTGGCTGGGCAACTGAGTTTTTCCTTCCAAATTTTTTCGGGAAAATGAAATTTGCAGGTGCGTTTTCGCCCGCGTTGTGGCGACGTAAAATAGCCGCCGGAGCGATTCGGTTTCGTCTTCGACCTCTGAAAAAGTCAAATTATCGGGCAACGAAAAACGCCCGGAGCGCGTGTTTTTTTTGTTTTCCCAGTTTTCTTCGTTGCAGCCGATTAAAAAAACGTGAGAAAATTCCATGCCTTTCGAGCCGTGCGCGGTCAATAAATTGACCGGGTGATTTGGCGATTTGGTGATTTGGTGATTTGTCATTCGGATGTGCCGCTGCATCGAAATCGGCAGCCGATTAGCATCCAAAGTATCCAATTGGTCCAAAAAACGGTCGAGCGAATAGCCGCGCGGATGCCGGAGCGATTCTTTTTTTACAAATTCCAACAACGTATTGATGGCCGAAAAATGAAAAATGCGATCGGGCAGCGACATCGCCCAGCCGAGCAGGCCGCTCTGATTTAAAATTTTTTCTAAAAAAAATGGCAGCGGCATTTCGTGCATGGCGAGTAGCCAATCTTCCATTTTTTGGGAAATTTCGAGGATGGGCTGCGGCTCGGCGAGGTTTGCTTTTTTCAAAAAATCCTGATTTGAAATGGCTTCGCGCCAGCGGAAAATTAGATTTTCAGGTTCATTTTCTACCCAGACGTTTACGAAACTTTTAGAAGTTTCGTAAACGTGGCCGCGAGCAGCGAGCCGTGCCACGTCGAGCGGTTGCACTTTCCAAAATCGAAAATGCAAAATTTCAAACAAGCGATGCCCGCCCGAAAACGACCGCCGCTGCTCGTCGCGCAAGTATTCCAAAAGGGCTCGAAACTACCGGACGAGCGGCAGGTCGAGCACATTTTCCGGGCGTTTTGTCTCGAACGGGATGCCGCGTTTTTCCAATAATTTTAGGAAAATGTCGGCCTGCCGATGCTCGCGGTACAGCACCGCGATTTTCGATAAATCAACGCCAAGCGACTGTAAATCAGCGATTTGCGCCACCACATCGGCCACTTCGGCAAGCGAAGATGGGTAGGTCACGACTATTGGTTTTGAGTCAAAAATGACGTTTGCAGAAAGTGTTTTTTCGAGGGGCGGGTCGAAAAGACGCACGGCTCGGAGTTCATTTTTTTGGATTAATCGGCCAGCCGCGTCGAGGATATTTTGTGCGCTTCGGTAATTTTCGGTGAGCACGGTCAGGGCGAGGCCGGGGTGGTATTTTTCGTAAAAATCGCGCAGATTTTTGAGCCGTGCGCCCTGAAATTCGTAAATACTTTGGTCGTCGTCGCCGACGATGAAAATATTTGGCTGCTCCCAAAAATCGGTCAAAAGTTCGAGCAGGCGGTTTTGCGCGCCGTTCGTGTCCTGAAATTCATCCACCAAAAGATATAAAAAACGCTCTTGATAATTGAGGCGCAGTTTTTCATTTTTTTGAAAAGCATCGAGCGTCCACAAAATCATGTCGTCAAAATCGTACCGCCCGGCGGCGTGCATCGCGTGGTTGAATTTTGGAAAAAGGTCGGCGGCAGCGGCGAGTCGAGCCATTTTTTCGTTTTCTTCGGCTATCGCCAAAATTTTTAAATCCCCTTTTTTAAATCCTTTTCCTGATTTTTTATAAATAAATTTTTCGCGTTTTGGTAAATCTTCGAGATAATCTCGAACCGTTTTTTGAACATGGCTCGGTGTCCAATTTTCCTTTTTCATCAAAGAAAAGAGGTCGCGCAACTGATTTTCAAAAACAAAAGGGTTTTTGCGTTCGCGGCGGAGGGCATGGTTTTCGGGGAGTTTTTCCAATAAATTTCGGATGATTTCGATGCGTTCGAGGTCGGAGGCGGGTTCGAAATCGCGCCAGCCAAAATATTCGGGGTTGTCGGAAATGACGCGGCTGCAAAACCCGTGAAAGGTGAAAACCGCGACCCGGTAGCCTTCGGCACCGATGATTTCGAGGAGCCGCTGGCGCATGGCCTGCGCCCCGGCCTCGGTGAAAGTGAGGCACAAAATGTTTTGCGCGGCGGTGTCGGTTTCGAGCAAAATATGGCCAATCCGGGCAGCGAGGAGGTGCGTTTTTCCGGTTCCGGGGCCGGCAATGACGAGCGCGGGGCCTTCGATTTGCTCGACGGCGCGGCGTTGCCGAGGGTTGAGGGCGGCGAGGAGTTGGCGAAAATTGGCGTTGCGGGTGGCGAGGTTTTGCAAAACGTGTGGGTATTTTTGGGGTAAAAATAGGTGAGGGGAAAGGATAAAAATTGCAATTGAGGAAAATGCGAACTTGTTATTTCGGTACTTACTTTTTACCACAAAGACACATCAGAAAACATAAGAATTTGCTTTAAAAACTTATGTTTTCTGATGTGTCTTTGTGGTAAAAAGTAAGTGTGGTAAGTAGTTACAAGAATTTTTCAAAGCAGATTGTCCAACTTCAAATTACCCCGTATTCCACCAAAGTCAGCACCATTTTATCCGCATCCAACACAGCATGCACGCCGCAGGGCAAAGTCGCTTGATTCGGAATGTGGCCGAACGGGATGCCATAAATGACCGGAATGCCCAAATTTCCGAGCCGGTCGCGCAACATTTCGGAGCGGCTGAGTGAGATTTCAGGTTTTTTTGCCTCGCAATCCTTAAAAACACCGAGCGCGATGCCAGCCGCTTTTTTTAAATCAGTCGCTTGCAAAAGTTGCGTCAACATTCTATCTACGCGGTACGGCTCCTCGCCCACTTCTTCGATGAAAACAATTTTTTCTTTAAATTTTGGGCAAAATTTGGTGCCAACCAGCGCACTCAACAAAGACAAATTGCCGCCAATCAAACGACCTTTTGCTTTTCCGCCGGTGATAATTTCGGGGCGAAATGACTCGCCGCCGAGCATATCATCCTCGCCGGGCGCCGAAATTTCGAAACGCGGGGTCGGGTTGACCATCACCCGCCACAATTTTTCAATCGTAAAATCGGTAAAATCCGAGTTGCCCACCGGGCCATGAAAAGTCACGAGACCCGTTTTTTGAAAAATAGAAACGTGCAAAGCCGTGATGTCGGAATAGCCAATAAATGGTTTCGGATTTCGGCGAATCAATCGAAAATCAATGTACGGCAGCAGCCGTGTGCATCCGTAACCGCCTCGGATACACCAAATTGCCTCGACTTCCGGCGTCGAAAATGCCCAGTGAATATCGTCAATTCGTTGTTGATCGGTGCCTGCGAGGTAGCCGTGCGAGGCCGTGAGGTTTGGACTTTTTAAAACTTTGAAACCGAGTTTTTGTAGTTTTTCAACCGCTCGCGGATAATTTTCAGGCGAGGTCGGGCTAGCCGGAGCAATCAAACCGACGGTCATGCCGACGCGCAGCCGGGCAGGTTTGAGGAGTTCTTTTTCGGGATGAAAATTTTTTGTGGTCAAAACGTTTGGCAAAGTGGCTGCCCCGGCTGCAAGGCCGAGTGTTTGGAAAAAATTTCTTCTATTCATTGTAGTTGTCGGTTATTGGTTATTGGGAAATTAGTTATTGGGAAATTGGTTATTGGGAAATTAGGAAATGGGTTACACCAATAACTAATTTCCCAATTTCCCAGTAACCATTTCCCCAATTTCCCAATAACTAATTTCCCAAAACCAAATATGTGGCGAAAATAAATGCTTCCTGCTACTTCCTTGCCACGTTTGAGTTTTCATAGTTTTGTCCCGCCTCCAAACCGCATCTCTAACAAGAATAAAGACAAATTTTGCCGATGAAAAAAATTGGAATTTTGCACGGGAAAGAATCCTCTTTTCCCGAAGCCTTTGTCCAGCGTGTCAATGCCAAAAACGTAAAAGGTGTTGTTGCCGAACGCGCTTTTGTGGACGAATTGATGCAAGGCGAACCGACGCCGTATGCTGTTTTGATTGACCGGATTAGTCAAGATGTGCCGTTTTATCGCGCATATTTGAAAAATGCGGCTTTGACAGGGACAGCGGTGCTCAATAATCCATTTTGGTGGAGTGCCGACGAGAAGTTTTTCAACAACTGTTTATCCACCAAAATCGGGGTGCCGGTGCCAAAAACAGTGCTTTTGCCTTCCAAACAAATGCCGCCCGACACGTCCGGCCAAAGTTTCAGAAACCTGAAATATCCTTTGGAATGGGACAAAATGGTCGAATATCTTGGCGGTTTTCCACTTTATATGAAGCCACATTCCGGCGGCGGCTGGAAAAGTGTTTATAAAGTCAAGAGTTTTGAGGACTTTTTCAATTCGTACAACGAAACCGGCGAATTGGTCATGCTGCTGCAAGAATGTATTGATTTTGATGCCTATTTCCGCTGTTATTGTTTGGGTGGAAAATATGTGCGGATCATGGATTACGAACCGCGCAACGTGCACCACCTTCGATATGTGGCAGATTTTAAGCCTTCAAAAGAGTTGTTGGCAACGATGACGGATTATGTTTTGCGGCTCAATCATGGCTTGGGTTATGATTTTAATACCGTTGAATTTGCGGTGCGCGACGGCATTCCGATTGCCATTGATTTTTGCAACCCCGCGCCTGATGCCGATGTGCATTCGGTCGGCGAGGAAAACTTCGAATGGGTCGTTGAAAATGCCGCAAACATGGCTATCGAAAAAGCACTTTCGCACAAAGAAGGTGGCAATAACTTGACTTGGGGGACTTTCGTCCGCGATTCTTTGGCTGGTTCGATGCCGAGTATTCCAACTTTTGCTTCTGCGGTTGAAAAAACTTCAAAAGCGAAAAAGTAAGTTCGATAGAATATTTATAGAAAAACAATAGAAATTTATACACAATTTTATTGTTAAATACAATGGCCGAGCGGTGAAAATCGCTCGGCCATTGTATTTTTTGTCGGAATCAGAATTTACAAAATTTTAGAATTTTCTGAATTCTGTAAGTTCTAAAATTTTGTAAATTCTGATTCTAACTTCTATTCAATTATTTACCGCTTTTAATTGAAATAAGCTTTCATAATAACCCGGACGGTTCGAAGAAATAACAGCATTAAATTTCTTAGAAGTTATATAACGCTGCATTGGACAAGTTAAATAGATAACAGGCAAATCTTCATTAATAATTACCTGTAATTTTTTATAGAATTCTGTACGTTTATTCATATCCTGTTCTATCCGAATTGCATCCATTAATCTATCCGCTTCTTTATTTGCAAAACCGCTGCGATTGTCGCCCGCCGGAGCCAAACTCTTTGAATGAAGACTTTGGTGCGGGTCATCGGGGCCAGGGAAAGTTGCCGCCGCCAAAACTGCAGTTTCAAAATTGCCTTCTTTTGTTGTTTTTGATAGATTTGCCAAGTCAACCGATACAATTTCGAAGTCAAAACCTACTTTTCGAGCCGTTTCTTTGATGGATTCGGCAAATTTTTTCGTGCTGATGGAAGTCGTCGTGGCCAATAATTTGAATTTCAAGGACTGTTTTTTTCCACCGATGGTTTTGTCCAATACACCATCGTTATCCATGTCTTTCCAACCAGCTGCTGTCAATAATTCTTGTGCTTTTTTTATATCCAAATTGTAAGGCACGATATCATGATTATAATAAGGTTTCATTGGGTTTATTGGGCCAACTGTTCGTTTAGCCATGTTCATTGAAACGTCTTTAACCATATAATCATAATCAATAGAATAAGCCAACGCTTGCCGAACCCGCTTATCGGATAAACGCAAATCGCGATTATTCAATAAGAATTGGTTATAAAGAGTTTGCTCTTTTGTATTAAAATCATATTGTGCGGCAAGTTTTGCGTCATTTTTCAATTCAATAAATTTCTCTGAACTAACATTAACCGCCACATCTAATTCCCCATTTCTTAATAAAGTTTCTATCGCAGGTTCATCTTTAACTACTCTATAAACTAACTTATCGGGATAAGCAGCCAACAATGGGTTTTTATCAACAACTTTATCGCCCCAGTAATTTTTCTTTTTAATTAAAATAACCCCTTCGCCTTGTTGCATGGATTCCAATTGATAACCACCCGAACCAGAAATCGCGTTTTTATCCGTCGCAAACTTTTGGTCAGCAAAAGCATCGGCAAAGGCTTTCAAATTTGGGTCAGATTTTCCTGCAGCATCGCGTTTTTTTTCATCCAACAAATCGGCGAGCGGCGAGCCGTCCGTCAAATTTTTTGGGTCATAATTGTATTTTGGAAAAACAGGCGTCTGGCAAAGTGTCGCCAAGCCGAGGATATAAAATTGCTTAAAATAACAAGTGAATTTTTTTGGATTGGCCGGGTCGGGTTCGATGTCGAGCAAATGTTCAAAATACCCCCGCCACATTCCAGTTCCGGCGTGCGGATTCATAATCGCTTTCACCGTAAAAATAAAGTCCTGCGCCGTGACGGGCGTGCCGTTGTCCCAAACTGCCTCGTCCAAAAACTCAAAAGTATAGGCCAACGAACCTTTGAATTTGCCATCGGCAACTTTCACAGGTTCAGGTAAACTTTTGACAATCAATGGCTTGAGTTCCAAAGTGGCTGGATCAACCGTACCCAAATATTGAAAAATCAGCATCGAAACATACCTTGAATAAAAAGAATTTGTCAGCAGCGGATTCATGCTGGAAGCATCTTGGTCGATGCGAATTCGAACCGTGTTGATCGAAGTCAAATCGGTTGTCGGTGGATTTTGACCCGTTTTTGGTTCGTTTTTGCAGGTGAAAAAAAGCAGGGAAACCAGAAAAGGCAATAGCAAAAAATGATTGCGTGGGAATTTCATTATTAAAAATTTTGAGCAAAAGTAAATTGTTGATTGGGTAATTGGTTATTTGTTATTGGGAAATTGGTCATTGGAAAACAGGTCAAACGCATTAAAATCCATTCCCGAAGGGAATCTATGTTTATAGAAATTGAAATGGACATGCACGAGAAATCCCGAAGGGATTTTATGTAAAAACTCGCGCCTGAAAACATAAAATCCCTTCGGGATTTGAGG